>JBBRHQ010000031.1:0-15714 GCA_038222365.1 Solirubrobacterales bacterium | reverse complement strand
CCGGGGTAGACCTTGGTCACGTCATCCAGCTCGATGATCGGCGCACCGCCCCGGCGGGGGCGGGCCGGCGCCGCTTGCCTTTCGGCCTTCTTGGATTGCTTCTTCCTGATCGCCATTGTTCGACTTCGTCCTGCGGGGGAGTTGTCTACCGCTTCGCGGCCCCCGAGGACGCAAAAACCCACCCGTTTCGAGTGAGCGGCATGTTAGCTGAATGTTTGGAAACGCTTGCAGACGGCGTCGCCCTCGGAACTTGCGGCACCGGCCGCCCTAGTCTGCACCAGTGCTCCGCTGTCTTCGCTGCTTGGAATCGAGGTTCGGCGGGGTGCCGGATCCCTCGGCCGGCTCGTCGACCTCGGCGCCGCATTCGAGCGGGGAGCGCGCCCCCCGATCGACTCCGCCTTGGTCCAGCGGGGGCGCGCCGAACCGTTCGCGATCGGGCTTGGGGCGGGGATCGATCTAAGCGGTGAGACGCTGGTGGTCGCGGACAGAGAGGACAGGGTCGGGCGCTCCGGGACCAGCCTGCTGCTGGGCCGCCACGTGCTCGACGCCCAGCTGATCGACCTCGAGGAGAAGCGACCGGTCCGGGTCGGTGACGTGCTGCTCTCCGAGGAAGCGGACGAGCTTCGTTTGGCGGGGTGGAGATCGGCGCCGCGCCGGTGCTGCGGCGGCTCGGGCTCGGGGCGCTGGCTTCGCGCGCCAGTTCGGAGACGATCGACTGGAGCAGCCTGCATTGCACCTCGACCCGGGCCGACACCTTGCAGCTCTCGGTGCCGCGCGCGGCGATTCGGCATCTTCCCCTGGAGGAGATCGGCGCCCGGCCGGGACGGCGATTCAGCCGGATCATGCGGGCACGCCGCCATAGCGCCCTCCTCGCCCTGGCCGCGGTCGCCGGCCCAGGGCTCCTGGCGGGACTCTCCGACGACGATCCGGCCGGGATCGCCACCAACTCGATCCTCGGCGCTGACTACGGCTACGAGCTCCTCTGGGTGCTGCTGCTCTCCACCGTGGCGCTGGTCATCTTCCACGAGGCAGGAGCCCGGATGGGGGTCGCTACGGGCCAGGGGCTGATGGGCCTGATCCGCGAGCGTTACGGGGTTCGTCTCGCCGCCGCGGCGCTGATCGCCCTGCTGCTCGCCAACCTCGGGACGACCTGCGCCGAGTTCGCCGGGATCGCCGCCAGCCTCCAGCTCGCCGGGGTCAGCAAGTATCTGAGTGTGCCGCTGGCCGCCCTCGGCGTCTCCCTGCTCGTCCTCTGGGGAGGGTTCCATCGGATCGAGCACGTGCTCCTCGCGCTGGACACGGTCTTCGCCGTCTACATCCTCGCCGGCTTCCTCCCAGCCCGATTGGGGCGAAGCCGCGAAGGGTCTGGTGACGCCCTCGATGCCGTCGGGCTCCGCAGCGCTGCTGGCGGCGACGGCGACCGTCGGCACCACCCTGGCGCCGTGGGGCATCGCCTTCATTAAGTCCTACGTCGTCGACAAGCGCCTGCGGCCGGCCGATATCCGATTCGAGCGGATCGACGTGGTCACCGGCGCGATCATGACCGGGGTCATCGGCATCACCCGGGACCGCGAGCTGATGGGGGAGCTGGTCAGCAGTCGCCTCGCCACCCTGCTGGCCGCCGTGGCGATGGCGCTGATCGCCGTCTGCGTGCTCACCATGCTGCTCAGCCAGGTGCTCTAGGGAAAGACCGTTTCTCCGGTCGCTTCGTCGACCACGGTGATTGCCAGTGAGGGACAGGCCTCGGCGGCCTCCAGGATGAGGTCGTCCGGACCGGTTCCGATCACCTCGGCCGTTTGATCGAGGCGGAACACATCCGGGGCGATCTCGACGCAGTCTCCGTGCGCGGCGCAAGCGCTGGGATCGATTTTCGGCAGGTAGCTCATGCTGCTCTCGCTTTCTCTTCGTGAGCCGCGGGGAAATGTCCGTGCTCGATCTTGCGGCGAAGTTCCGGGATCGAGCGCGGACGCCCGACCGCGACCCCGGCGACGGGGATCGCCCCACGGGTGAAGACTGCCGTGAATTCGCGCCCTCGCGAATCGCCCTCGAAGTGGACCCCGTCGGCCCGACCCGCATGGCCGACGTATTGGATGCGGACCCCGTGCTGATCGCTCCAGAAGCTGGGCAGAGGCGGCGTCCCGGGGTAGTCGCCGAGCATCGCCTTCGCGGTGGCCGCGCCCTGCCAGGCGGCGGCGTCCCAGTGCTCAGCACGGGCGTAGGTCCCGGTGCGGGGGTCGAATGCGGCGACGGCGTCGCCCGCCGCGAAAACGTCGGGCAATCCCGTGCGGCCGGCGGTGTCGGTCCTCACCCCCGCCGTGTCGAGGCCGCAGCTGTGCAGCCATCCGAGCGCCGGCGCCGAGCCGATCCCGACGACTATGCAATCGAAGCCGAGCCTCTCGCCGTCGGCGAGCACAAGCTCCTCGACCGCCCCGTTGCCGCGGGCGTCCTCAATCAACGCTCCGAGCCTCATCTCGACGCCCTGCTGTCGGTGAAAATCGGCGAACCAGCGGCCGACCCTCTCCCCGAGGATCCCGGCGAGGGGGGTTGGCAGCGCCTCGATCATCGTCACCTCAGCCCCGGCGCGGCGCGCGGTCGCTGCGACCTCCAGACCGATGAAGCCGGCGCCGACGATCCCGATCCGTGCCCCCGGGACGAGCGAGGCCCGAAGGCGCCCCGCATCGGCCACGGTGCGCAGGTAGTGGACGTTGTCGAATCCCTCGAGCAGGTGAAGCCTTCGGGCCTCGCCGCCGGTGGCGATAAGCAGCTTGCCGTATCGCAGCTCGGTGCCGTCGTCGAGGGTCACCGTCCTGTGCACCGGGTCGAGTTCGCGGGCGGTGCGGGAGAGGAGCAGCTCGACCTCGTTCTCCGCATACCACTCGGCGGAGCGATATGCGAGCTCTCCCGGCTCCATCGTTCCCGCCAGCACCTGCTTCGAGAGGGGCGGGCGATCGTAGGGAGCCTCAGACTCGGCGCAGATGATCCGGATCGGCACCTCGCACCCCCGGCGCCGCAGGGTCTCGGCGCATCGCTGGCCCGCCAGGCCTCCGCCGACTATCAGCACGCCTCGGTCCTTCATCATGCCTCCTCGGGAATCGGTGATCTGCGGATCGGCGCCGCCGGCCGGGCGCCTTGGCGGGATCCCCTGCGGGCACCGGCGAGGCGGATCAGGAAAAGAACCGCGATCGGGGAAGCGGTGGCGAGAAGCCACCAGCGCATCCACGGGGTGGAGGCGTCGGTGCCGGCGCCGATCGTATGGGCGACGGCGAGGGCGTAGACGGCGATCGTCAGGCGGTGCGCCTTGCGCCACAACCGGGCACCGATGCGGCGGCGAGCGTAGAAGCTGAGGCCCAACATGGCCGCGAGGTAGCCCGCGATGATGCCGAGCCCGGTGAACAGCGGCTGGTAGGCGATCGAGAACGGCACAGTGATCCCCGAGATGCCGGGCTTCAGCCAGGGGTCGCCGAGCAGGGTGATTCCGTGAACGGCGATCGCAATCAGCCCGGCCAGCGCGGTGTGCTCGTGGGCCGCCATCAGCTTGCGGTTGAGGCCAGGACGGCGCATCACCTTCCCGGCCATCGTCAGCCCCAGGCCCACCGATACGGTCACCAGGGCGAGGGCGACAAGGCCCGAGGCTCTGGCGGCGAGCCACCAGCCATGGGTTGCAAGGGTGGTGCTGAGCGAGTTCACAACGCCGCCGCCGGAGTTGGAATCGGCTCGGGAAAGCGAATTCGGGGCGCGACGCTGAGCGGACCGACAAGCTCCACCCTGCCGCTGTCGTGGACAAGCAGGCCGCCTCGCTCCCCGAGCAGCCGCCGGCCCCCCTCGGGCCCAGAGAGCAGGGCGGCCTTGGCCAGGGTCTCGGCCTCCAGCGCGGTGTTTGCCAGCGCGGTGGCCCCGACCAGGCCGGTCCAGGCAGGCTCGCTCGTGGAGGGGTCGAGCAGGTGGTGGGCGAAGCCACCTCCTCGCCGGCGCCAGATGCGCACGTTGAGGCCCGAGGTCGCAACCGCTCCCGTGCCGAGTCGCAGCACATGCGCACGGTCTCCGGTCACCGGGTGCTCGACGAAGACCTCGTAAGGATTGACGAGGGCGTCGGCGCCGCCGATCCGGATGTCGCCGCCGCAGTCGACGATGAAGCGCGGGTATCCGCGCAGCGTGGCCGCGATCATGTCGGCGACGAGGCCCTTCCCCGTACCCCCCGTGTCGAACAGCAGGCCCGGGGGCCGGGTGATCGTCTGCGCGACGTCGTCCACCTCGAACTCGCGCCAGCGCGCGGCGGGGTCGGGATGAGCCGGCCGGCGCTCCGGCGCCTGCTCGAGCGCCTCGCCGAGTGGGGCGCCGGGCAGGCCCGCCCGCGACTCGCGATAGCCGCTGGACTCGATCTCTCGCAGCAGGGTCGGATCGACCAGACCCCCGCTGCGCTCGGCGGCCCAAAGCCCGGCCCTGACCGCCTTCCTCAGCAGATCGGAAGCCGGCACGCTGCGGCGTTGGTCCAGGTTCAGCCGGCACAGCTCGCTGTCAGCCCGGAACCGCGACAACGCCCGGTCAAACCCGGTCACGAACGATCGTGCCTCCCGCGCCGCGTCTGGGGCCGCTGGCTGTCCCTCTCCCTGCTCGCCGATCAGGAACCGCACATGCGATCCCATCGCCTCGAAAACGACGTCGTGCTCTCTCATGACGCACCTGTCGTCACCGGCGCCGGCGCGGAGGAGCCAGCTGCGACGCTCGCGGTCACCGGAGCCGCATTGGTCGAGACGCTGGTGCCGGAGGCTCCGGCGGTCGGGACCACGCGGGTGATGATCCGGTGCTTGATCACCTTCCTGACGAGTTCCGGCCGCGGCTTACCGGCAAGGGCCTGGGCCCCGATGGAGGGATCGTTCCCCGAGCGAAGCTGGTAGGTGAGGAAGCCGAAGGTGACTGCGAACAGGGCGAACGCCCCGGAGATAACCATGCCCGGGCCGGGCCGCCGGTTGGACGTAGCTCTGGCACCGGCCGGCGCCACCGGGGAAGCCGTGGCTCCCTCGGGGTCGGGGTGCGGGAGACTGGCGGCCTGGGGGACGTGCTCAGTCATCGCCTCCACCCCGGTGCCCGCCGCCACCCTCGTGGCCTCCGCCGCCTTCATGCTCTCCACCGTCGGACTCTCCACCGCCGGCATGACCGGAACCGGATCCGCCGCCACTGGGTGAGGTCACCACTGGGTGGCTGACGTGTCCGCCGCCGCCATGGCCGGCGCTGACGCTGTGGCCGCCGCCGCTGGGCGAGGTGACCAGGTGATGACGTCCGCCGTTGCCCGCGGAGCCGGGCCGGCCGCCGCCGTGACCGCCACCGGAAGCGTGATGGCCGCTGCCGCTGGTCCGAGTCGAAATGGGGAGCGATCGCGGAGATCCTGCGCTCGACGTCGGCGCCGGCGCCGCGGCGCCGCTCGATGCAGTGGTAACCGGTGATGAGTAGTCCGCGGCTCCGGACGACGGCGACCCGGTGGAAGAGGAACCGGTGGTGGCGCTGCCGTGCTCGGCCGCTGCCCCGGCCGCGGAGCTCCATGCTGCCCCCGCCGGGTGATGGGGCTTGACGTGCCTGGTCATCCGTGTCGTCCGCCTGATCACCCTGGTGCGAACGTCGGGCTTGACCGCCTGGGTGTTGGCGGCATCGCCGCCCGGAGCGCCCGAGCTGAGGGCCACCCCGGCGAGCCCGCCGAGGCCGATCAAGGTGGCGCTTGCCGCGATTCTGCTCTTCAAGTTCTGCACCTGTTCCTCCTGCTGGCCGATTACCCCGGGGATCCTGCGGGGGCGCCGGCCAAGCCGGGCCAAGGGCCGGGTAAAGGCCCGGCAAAACCTCACTTCGGGCGGCGCGAAGAGGCTGCGGCCGTCGCTACAGTGGCCGCATGGACGCTGCGGCCGCGAGCAACCGGCGGATCCTCTTCGTCGAGGACGAGGAGTCGATATCGCAGCCGTTCGCCGACGCTCTCCGCAGGGCGGGCTTCGAGCCGACGGTGACGACCACCGCCGCCGAGGCGCTGGCGCTGGCCGAGGGAACCGATCCCGACCTCGTCCTCCTCGACCTCGGGCTCCCGGACGCCGACGGGCGGGACGTCTGCCGTGAACTGCGGCGGCGCTCCGATGTTCCGATCGTGATGCTGACGGCGCGCGGCACCGAGATGGACCGGATCGTCGGCCTCGAGCTGGGGGCCGACGACTACGTGGTCAAGCCATTCAGCGCCAGCGAGGTGATCTCGCGCATCCGGGCGGTACTGCGTCGCAGCGCGCCAAGGCCAAAGGGCGAGGAGCCGGTGATCGCGATCGGCGAACTCGAACTGGACAGCGGCGCGCGGATCGCCCGCCTCGCGGGGGGGGAGCTCCAGCTCAGCCGTAAGGAGTTCGATCTGCTGGCGGAATTGGCCCGCAACGCCGGCCAGGTCGTGACCCGGGAGGATCTGATGTCGCGGGTCTGGGACGTCAACTGGTTCGGCTCGACGAAGACCCTCGACGTGCACATCGGGTGGTTGCGGCGCAAGCTCGGCGATGACCCCTCGAGCCCGCGCTACATAGAGACCGTGCGAGGTGTGGGGTTCCGCTTCGCCTCGCCGGAGGTGGAGGCGCCGTAAGCCTAAGGGCCACCCTCCTGCTGGCGCTGGCCTACGTCCTCCTGCTCGCGCTGATCGCCCTGGGAGTGCCGCTGGCGATCAGCCTGCGCGACAGAGTGGACTCCGAGGTCCGCGGCCAGGCCCGCAGCCAGGCCGACGTCGTCGCCGCCACCTCCGCTGAGCTGCTCGGGCCCGCCCAGCGCCGGAACCTGGACCGCCTGGTCGGGATCTCCGCAGACACCGTCCGCGGCAGGGTCATAGTGGTGGACGGTTCCGGCGCCCTGATCGCCGATAGCGCTTCCGGCGCTCCCACGGGCACCGACTATGGCGGACGACCCGAGATCTCAATCGCCCTCCGGGGTCGCAGCGAGCAGATCCAGCGCAAGAGCGAGACCCTCGGGGCTGAGATCCTGGCTACCGCTGTCCCGATCGTCCGCAGCGGGAGACCGGTCGGCGCGGTCCGGGTCACTCAGAGCGTGGCCGCCGTGCACCGCGCGGTGAAGTCGTCCATCCTTGATCTTGCCCTGCTGGCCGGCGTGGTCCTCCTGCTTGGCATGGCGGCGGGCGCCTTGATCGCCCAGCAGGTCGCTCGGCCGATTCGCAAGCTCGACGATGCGGCAAAGGCGGTGGCTCAGGGCGATCTGGACGCGACCGTGGTCATCGAGGGGAGCTCCGAGCAGCGGTCCCTCGCGAGAACATTCAACGAGATGACCCTGCGGATCAGGCGACTGCTGCGGGTCCAGGAGGATTTCGTGGCCGACGCCTCGCATCAGATGAGAACGCCGCTGACCGGGCTTCGGCTGCGCCTGGAGGGTCTGAGAGACCGCGTCCCGGCCGACGATCCGACAGCATCGGAACTCGACGCCGGCATGCGGGAGATCGACCGACTCTCCGACATGGTCGACGAGCTGCTGATCCTCAGCCGTGCCGGAGAACGGGAGCTGCCGGGGGAACCCCTGGACCTCGGCGAGGCGGTCGAGCGGGCCGCCGAGCGTTGGCAGAGCACAGCCGACGAACGCGAGATCGATTTTCTGACCCGTTCTGACGGGCAGCCCGGCAGGCCTCTCTGCACCCGCGTGGATCTGGACCGCACCATCGATGCGCTTGTCGAAAACGCGGTCTCGTACTCGGGCGCGGGCTCGACTGTGACCATCACTGCCGGGCCCGACCGGATTGTCGTCCTCGACGATGGCCCCGGACTCGAGCCTGGCGAAGTGGAGATGGTGTTCGAGCGCTTCAAGCGGGGAAGCGCCGGCCGCAGGGCACCGGGTGGGACGGGACTTGGACTGGCGATTGCCCGCGAGCTCGCCCGCGAGTGGGGTGGCGACGTCCGCCTCGAGAATCGGGCTCGTGGCGGAACGCGCGCGACGATCATTCTCGACCCCGAACGCCAGGACGGAGCAAGGCTCTGATCACTTTGCCCACTCTTTACCCCCCCGTTCCTATCGTTCGCCCCGTGATTCGTCCCGACCGGAGCAGACGGCGATGAAACCGCCGGAATGGGTGCGATGGACGGGCTTCGCCCTGCTCGGCATCGCGGCCGCCGCGGCGGTCTCGATCGCCGCGGGCAATCTGGTCAGCCAGCAGATCGGCCTCGCGTCGGAGCCGGTCTCCGCCGGCGACCAGCTGATTCCGAAAGCGGCTTCGGGCGCAATTCCCGGCCAGGCCGCGCAGCCGCGGCGCCATCGCGGACGACACCGGCATCATTCCGGAACCCACGCGGCACCGCCGGCGCCGGTAGCGCCGGCGAATTCGTCGCCTCGGTCATCCCCTGCGACTCCTCCGGTCTCCTCGACCCCAGCGCCGGCGCCGGCGCCCGCGGCGGGCCAACCCGCGCCCCCGGCCAGCTCAGGCGACGATTCCGCCTCCCACGCGGGCGGTGGTTCCGAGCACTCCGGCGGCGACGATTGAGCGGGCGGGCCTAGCCACCGCCGGACGGTGGCGGGTCGGACGCATAGAGCTGCGTCAGGGCTTTGCCCAGTCGCGCCTTCTCGCTCGAGGACAGGCCGGCGGACGGGTGGATCAATGTGTACTTCGTGGGCGGCATCTCGCCGCTGGACACCTGGTCGAGAAGCTCGCCCAGGTCCGGCTGGCTCCGGCCCCACTCGGAGAAGTTGAGCGCGCCCCGCCCGTCTTCAACGTCATGTTGGATCAACCAGGACATCGGCGCGATGTTCGAGTACCAGCGCCACTTGGTGAGGTTGCTGTGGCAGTCGTAGCAGGACTGCACGGCAAGCTGCTCACCCTGGGGATCGGTCCAGATGGCAGCCTTACTCAACGGTGGGTTGCCGTGGTCGCGTCCGTAGGGAACCAGCTGGATCAGCAGAAGGAGCGCCAGGAGTCCGAGCAGGGTGAAGCGGGCGATGCGACGAAGCCCCCAGCGACGCATCAGCCGGTCCCGTGCTCCCTCTTCGCATCCTCCTCCATCGCCTCGAGCCGGGTGTAGTAATCGGGGAACTCGTTCAGGTGTGCGAGCGCGATCTTCGCGGTAACGACGGGGTCATCGCCGGTGACGTCGGTGCCCGGATCGTGAGCGCCGTGCTCGAGCTCCACGTCCATACCGATCCGGAACTGCTCGACGTCGAAGGGAGCAGACTCCCAGTCGATCCCGATCTCCTCGCCGTAGCGGCGCGCCTGCTCCGCGGAGAAGCTCATGCCTGCGCACCGATCAATCGTCCCGCTCCTCCCCGCCGAACCCGCCGGTGGCGCCGCTTGTCCGGGTCACCACGGGGCGATGTCGCCGGCTGACCGATGTGAGTGCCCGGTTCGCGGGGATGGTGCGGGCAACGGGGGTCGCCGAGGCGGCGCCGCTGGCTCCGGTCACGATCGGCCGGGTCGCCGCTGGCGCCGCGCTGGAGCGGGCGGCCAGCGGCGAAGTGGGCGGTTTGCCGGGGTTTGAAGCGAGGGCTACGCCGGCGAGGCCGCCGAGGCCGACCACCGTAGCCATGGTTGCGATCTTTGCTCTTTGCCTGGTCATCTGAATCCGACTCCTCGGTTCCATGGAGCAAGGGATGATGCGGCTCGCCTGGCAAGGAAGGGGCAAAGGGCACGGAAAACTCTGTACGGCGAAGTGCCAATGGGCAGGCATCGTAACCGCCCGATGGACCTCGGGCATCCGTGATCGGCCGCACTTTCGGCCCGGCACGACCGCAGGCTCAGCGGGCGATCAGGCCGAGGAAGACCTCGAAGTAACTCAGCAGGCGGCCGGTGACCAGGAACTTCTGTGCCACCCGCTCGCGCCCGGCCTGACCGAGGCTCGTGGCCCGGCCCTGATCCTCGAGCAGCGAGGAGATCGCGGCGCCGAAGCCGGGCAGGTCGCGGGGTTCGAGCATCAGGCCGCTCTCTCCATCGACGATCTGATCCTGGATGCCCCCCACCCTGCTGGCAACCACCGGAGTCCCCTTCCACATCGCCTCCGAGACAGTCAGCCCGAAGCCCTCGGCGATGCTCTTCTGCACGACTACCTGCGAGCGCCGCTGGATGGCGTTGATGATTGCCGCGTTCTCCTCGATGTCGTCGAGGGGCAGCATCGCCAGGTGGACCCGGGCTCGCGCCTCCTGATCGAGCCCGGCCCGCCGAGCGATCACCTGGTCGAGGACCTCGGCGCCCTCGGGGTCGTCGGCGACCGCCTTCACGTCGGGGCCCGCCAGCAGCAGGTGGGCAGCCGGGTCGGGAACGTGATCGGCGAAGCAGTCGATCACCCCGATCGGGTCCTTCAGCGAGTCCCAGCGGGACACCTGGGTGACCAGCGGCGCATCGCGGGGCACCGGAGATTCCTGGATCATCTCGCCGGGGCGATCAACCCGGCTCGGTGTGCCGTCGCTGCGCTTGAACACCGAGGGCCCGCTGCCGCCGTCCGGACCGACCCCGGCCACGTCGAGGATCGCCTCCACCGCCTCCGGTGCCAGCTCCTGGTTCTTCGGCGAGAAGGGGTCGATCGAGGGCGGGATGATCGTCACCGTGTTGCGGTCGAGCTCGTCCCAGACGTAATGCTCCCGGGAGAAGATGCAGGCGTGGGCCCGGCTGGCGTAGGGGTGCAGGAAGCGCCAGGTCCGCTTGACGATCTCGGTCGGCTGATCGACGCCGACGTGACAGCGCCACAGCACCTCGGCGCCGACCTCGCGCATCGGCTCGATCAGGCCGAGCGTCTGGGGATCGTGCAGGAAGGCTATGTCCCCGGGCCGGACCACCTTAACCAGCTCGGCAACCGTTGACCTGAGGCCATCTTCGTAGGCGGCGCGCTCGGCTTCCCCGAGGTCCCCCCCGTCTCCAGAGGAGCCGTGCAGGTTGTTGTGGATCCGCTTGGTGACGGCGAAGAAGTCCTCCCCGCCACCCGCCAGCACCCAGCGGACGTCGAGCCCGACCGCCCGGACGTAGGCGAGATGGGAGCGCAGCATTTCCGCCACCCCGCCCCCGCGGGCGGTCGAGTTGATCTGCCAGATCACCCGCCCGGCGAAGAGATCGCGCGCCTGTGCGGCGCCGGCCTCGACCTCGGCGAAGTCCTCCCCGAGTAGGTCACGGAAGCGCTCCAGCGGCTCCGGGGCGACTTCCACTTGAACGAGTCCGGCCATCTCTGCACCCTAATCTCCCCGATCGGCGATCGCCGTGTCGGATGAGGGATGATTCGGGAGAGATGAATCAAGGCGGCGAGACCAACCGAGCCCGGGTGCTGATCGCCGGCGGCGGCATCGCCGGCCTGGAATCGCTGATCGCGCTTCACCACCTGGCCGGCGACCGGGTCGATCTGACGATGCTGGCGCCCCGCCCCGACTTCGTATACAGGCCGTTGGTGGTCGAGGAGCCGTTCACCTCGGGAGGCGCCGAGCACCGCGAGCTGGCGCCGATCGCCGCCGAGTTCGGCGCGCGCTTCCTCCATCACGGGGTCGAGCGGATCGATGCCGACGCCCACGTCGCCCACCTCGATGACGGCTCCCCGATCGAGTACGACGCCGGAGTGATCTGCGTCGGCGGGGCCTTCCGCCCCGCCTTCGAGAACGCGATCACGCTCGACGTCTCGGGGGATCGGGCCGCGCTGGCGGATCTGCTCACCGACCTCGACCCCGAGGCGCCCGCGAGGATCGCCTTCGTCGTGCCGCCCAGTGGAGCCTGGCCGCTGCCGATCTACGAGCTCGCCCTGATGACTCAGCGCCGGGCCCGCGAGACCGGCCTGCTGAAGCTGGAGCTGGTCCTGATCACACCGGAGGAGGCCCCGTTGATCGTCTTCGGGACCACCGCCTCCGAGGCGCTCTCCGAGATTCTCGCCGCGCGCCGGATCGAGGTCAGGGCCTCGACCCGGGCGACAGAGGACGGCGACGGGGTGCTCAGCCTTCATCCGGGCGGCGAGCGGCTCGAGGTCGACCGTGTCGTCTCCCTTCCCCTGCTGGAGGGGCCGTCGGTCCCCGGGCTGCCCGCGGACGAGGGGGGCTTCATCCCGATCGACGGGCACGCCAGGGTGAAGGGGGCGCCCGATCTCTACGCCGCGGGCGACGGCACGAACTTCCCGATCAAGCAGGGCGGCATCGGGACCCAGCAGGCCGACGCCGCCGCCGAGCACATCGCCGCCCGCTTCGGCGCCGAGGTCGAGCCGCAACCCTTCCATCCCGTCCTGCGGGGAATGCTGCTGACCGGCGGGGAGTCGCTCAGCCTCACCCATTCCCTCACCGGTGGGGCCGGTGAGGGAGATGTCTCCAGCGACTACCTCTGGTGGCCGCCGCAGAAGGTCAGCGGCCGCTTTCTCGCTCCCTATCTGGCCGGTGGGGTGATCGAGGGCCAGCTCGATCCCCCGACCGCCCCGCTGGAGGTCGAGCTGGCCCTGCCGCAGGAGTGGCACGCCCAGCCGATGGGGCCCGGAGTGCTCGAGCCGCCGGAGTAGGCCTGACCGGCACGCTCCCCGGGGAGGTCCGAGCCGCCGTTGCGCTGGCGCTGGCCACGGCGCTCTGGTTCGGTGGCTGCGGCGGCGGCGGCGAAACTGCCCGAGATTCAGGCGACCGCACCCCGCAGGTGGGCGCGGCGACCCCCGGCTCTGCCGGGAAGAGCGCCGAGACCGGGCCCTCGGGCGGCGAACCGCAGACCGTCACGACCCCGGCGAAGGGCGAGGATCGCGCTCGGATCACTCGGGTCGTGCACCGCTACGTCGACTCGATCGACACCCGCGACGGCGCCGCCGCCTGCTCGCTGCTCGCCCCGGGGGCGCTTCGAGGAGTCGAGCTGCCGGTGCGCCACCCTTCGTGCGTCGCCTCGCTGCGCGCTTCGATCGGCCGCCCCGGCCCGACCGGCTCACCGCGCTGGCTGCACACGACGCTCGTCGACGCGGACTCGGTGGTGAGGGTCGAGGGCGGCCTCGGCCGCTTCACCGGCACCGTGGTGCACCGCTTCGCCGGCTCACGCGAGCCCTCGATCGAGGACGACGTCATCTACCTGCGCAGGGTCGGGGGGCGCTGGAGGATCGCCAAGCCCAGCGCCACCTTCTACCGCGCGATCGGCGCCCGGGACGTGCCGATAGGCGCGTTGAGGGCGCCCTGAGTCAGCGACCGGTGCGGATGATCCGCGACCGCACCCCCGCCGGGCCGCTCGCCAGCAGGGTCGCGTAGACGCGCCCCGGCGCGATCGCGGTGCCGATCAGGCTCCAGTCGCTGCGGCGAAGGTCGGGCCGGTGCAGGCGGGTCGGGAGCCGCTGGTGCCCCGGGTCGTGATCGCGGTCGCGGAATGAGATCGCCGGCAGCGAGAGGACGACTTTGCCGGGCCCGCTGCCGCGGCGCCGGCGGACCCGCAGCTGCTGTCGCTCGTTGGTGGAGCGCACGTAGGCGAAGGAGCGAGCCCAGACCGAGGGCTCGGAGACGAGCCAGCGCCGGGAGCGGAGCAAGACTCGACGCCGGCGTCCGCTGCCAAGCAGGCGCTCGATCACCGCGCTGCGACGCCGGCCGGAGCTCGAGTAGAGCAAGGCCCGCCGGTAGAGCGACGGGCGGCTCAGCCCCCCGCCGCGACGCGAGGCGGCGACCACACGGGCGGGCCCGAAGAGGATCCGGGCTAGGTGGGTCGGGCCGTTCGCGGGGGCCGCGGCGGCGCGATCCACCGGGTGCCCGTTGCCTATCCCCCAGCGGAAGATCCTCCTCACCCTGATCCTGTCGCGACCTCCGGAGCGGCTGCGATAGGCGACCCACTGGCGCGAGACGGCGAGGCCGTCGACCCGCCGGGCGCCGAATCCGGCCCTCGGGCGCCGGGAGCCGCGATCCAGCAGAAGCACCCTGTCGGGGCGGCTGACCGCGATGAACGGGCCGCCGATCGCCGGCAGGCGCCCGGGAAGCCGAATGTTGCGGCCCCTCCTGCGGAGGATTCCCGGCCCCGTTGCGCTCTGATAGACGAGCTCGGCCCTGGCGGCCGATGGCTGACCCGAGCCGCCCGCCACCCGCACCGCCGCGCCCGCGGGCAGCGCCGTCAGGGCCACGGCGGCGACCGCGGTCAGCGCCAGCGCGTCACCAAAACGGAAGCCACGGTAGATCGCCGGGCGCTGAGTCATCAGTTCGGTCACCCGGATCCCAGCTCCGCGGTCGCAGAACGGGGCGATTGCAACGACCGGCAGGGCCCGGCCGGCGCCGAAGGCGAGCCCGATCACCACCCCGGCGCTCGGCTCACCGAGGGCGAGGCTGATTCCCGCCAGCGCCCAGACGCCGAAGCTGAGGACGAAGGTCGTGAATCCCAGCCCGAGCAGGATCCCGTAGAGGAATGCCGCCAGCGGCAACGGCATCACCCGGCGCCAGTGCTCGGGGACCTGGCGCCTGATCTGGGGCACGATCCGGGTTCCGCGGGCCTCGGCTGCGGCCGCCAGCAGGGCGAAGACGGCAGCCGTCCCGTAGGCGAGCTGCCCGCCGGCGCCGTGGACGAGCGAGCCGGCGAGAGAGAGGGCGCCGAAAGTCGCAACACCGCCCATTAGCGCCCCGGGGACGAAGCTCGCCAGCGCCGCCAGGGTAGTGCGGCGCCCGCCGGTATGGCCGGTCGGGCCGATCGTCTCCACCATCGAGAGCCCGCAGGGCGACCAGGCGCCGGTGGCTCCGATCGCCAGCGCCGCAATCGCCAGCGCCGCGATCAGCATGGGACGTTGGTCTGGTGGTACATGACGCAAAAGACCTTGCGCCCCGAGTAGCAGTAGCCGGTGAGGGCGGCATCGCCGTTGATCCTCGAGCTGGAGTGGGCGCAGCAATCCATCAGCTTGCGGACATGGCCGCCGCAGCAGCGATACCAGGAGCCGTCGAGCTGGGAGGAGAACCCGAAGCGGCGCCCCGCCTCTTCGCAGACCGGCGTCCGCGGGGCGGGCTCCAGCGGGTGACCGGAGAGGTCGCGCAGCAGGTTGCCGCTCTCGTCGAGCGGCAGGCCCCGGCCGTCGACCGGCCGCCCGAGGTTGTCCACCGGGGCCCCGTCGCGCGCCCGCAGCGGCCGGCCGTGGGAATCCACCCGCGGCAGCCCGGTCGGGTGGGGGCAGGATCCCGTTGTGTAGGTGTGGCCGCAGAAGTGGTAGGCGTCCGAGGACTCGGGATCGATCGCCGCGCCGACAGCCAGCCCGCCCCCCACGGCCAGCAGCCCCTTGCCGACCCGCGAGAGGAAGCCGCGGCGCGAGCTGGCCCGCGCCAACCGCTCGGTGAGCGCAGCTTCCCGCCCCGGCTCTCCCGGTCCCGGCTCAGACATGGCTTTGCGGCAGCGGCTCCGCCGCGGCGCGGCGGCGCTCGGCGGTGGCGAGGACGCTCTCCAGCTGGGCGAGGTTGTTGAAGCTCCCCTTGGCGAGGACGACGCCGTCGAGATCGAGCGCCGCGGCGTAGGGACTGCCGGGGATCGCCAGCCGCCGCCAGACCTCGGCGTCGGCGACCTCGTCGAAGACCAGCACCGCGAGCAATGGGTCCGAGGCGAGGTTCTCGATCACCGGCTCGAGGCCACGACAGACGTGGCATCCCTCCGAGAGGAAGACGGCGAGCAGCAGGCCGCCCGGCGGGGCGGTGACGAAGCGCTCGACGAGGTCGGCGCTCTCGCCCAGCGCCGGCCCCTCGCCCGGTATCTCCAGCGCCGACGCCGGACCCATTCGCAGCCGAAGCATTCCCACCTCACGCGCCAGCGCGAGTACGGCGACCGCCAGGCCGGCGCAGCCGAGC
>JBBRHQ010000030.1:0-15763 GCA_038222365.1 Solirubrobacterales bacterium | reverse complement strand
GCAGCAGACCTCACGAAGCTCGAACAACACGCCCCAATCATCCCAACGCCGGGGGCGCCCCCACGCCGAACGCAACCTTAGGGCTCCAATGGGCACGGAAAGTTACGCTCGGCGAGGGAGAAGGGGTCGGGAGCGAGCGATCGCGCGGCTCGCGGGCACTCAGCACGGGGTGGTCTCCATCGATCAGCTGCGTCAGATGGGGCTGGGTGAGGCTGCCGTTCGACACCGGGTGGGGAGGGGCCAGCTGCATCCCCTGCACCGAGGCATATACGCAGTCGGTCATACCGCTGTGTCCGAGCGCGGGGAGTGGCTCGCAGCCGTCTTGGCCCTCGGGGAGGACGCGGTGCTCAGCCATCGTTCCGCGGCAGCGCTGTGGGGACTACTTCGAGGCAGGGCCGCGAGGCTCGAGGTCACCGCACCTCGCCGCTCCAGGTCGACCACAGCGATTCGCGTCCGCAGCTGCTCTCTTCTCCCCGAGGAGCGCTCCTACCGCCACGGGATCCCCGTGACCTCGGTCCCGCGCACCCTGATCGACGTCGCCGCGGTCGCTCCCCACCTGCTCGAGCGCACCTGTAACGAGGCCGAGGTGCAGGGCCTGATCACCGCAGGGGCCCTCCGGGCGGCAATCGAGATCAATCGAGGACGGCGCGGTGTGGCGAGGCTGCGAGCGATCGGCGAGATCGGCGCGGTAGGTCAGGTTCGCAGCGAGCTCGAGCGTCGCTTTCTGGCGCTGCTCACCCGCGAAGACCTGCCGCAGCCCGAGACCGGTGTGCTGATCGAGGCGGGGAAGGGGTTGCTCGAATGCGACTGCCTCTGGCGCGAGCAGCGGTTGATCGTCGAGCTGGACGGGCGCAGCTACCACGACACCGCAATCGCCTTCGAGCGCGACCGATCCCGCGACCGGCTCCTGCTGACCTCGGGCTGGCAGGTCGTCCGCGTCACCTGGAGCCAGGTCCGAGACCCCGAGGCCTTGCTGGCCGACCTCCGCCACCTCCTCCGGGGCCGAACGCAACGTTAGGGCTCCAATGGGCACGGAAAGTTACGCTCGGCAGCCGGATTATGAAAGACCGCTGGCGGTTGCCATAACGGCGCAGGGCCGCGGGGCGTTCCCTGGAAGAATCCGGGTAGGTGATGGACTGATGGCACGCGCAATCTGGTCGGGGACGATCTCTTTCGGGCTACTCAACGTGCCCGTGAAGCTCTACAGCGCGGTCTCGCGAAAGACGATCCGCTTCAACGACCTGCGCGCTTCCGACGGCGTCCGGGTGCGCAACCGGCGGGTGGCCGAGGGCACCGATGAGGAGGTCCCCTACGAGGAGATCGTCAAGGGGTATGAGATCTCACCGGACCGCTACGTGGTGATGACCCGCGAGGAGCTCTCCAAGCTCGACCCGAAGAAGACCCGCTCGATCGAGATCCAGGACTTCGTCGAGATCGGCGAGATCGACCCGATCTACTTCGAGAACCCCTACTACCTCGGCCCGGCGGACGGAGCCGAGAAGGCCTACTCGCTGCTCGCCCAGGCGATGGAGTCATCTGGCAAGGCGGCGATCGCCCGCTTCGTCCTGCGCAACCGCGAGCACCTGGCCGCGATCCGCGCCTCCGACGGCGTCCTGACGATGACCACGATGCGCTTCGCCGACGAGGTGGTGGCGCCCGGCGAGCTCGAGGACGTCCTGCCGCAGTCGAAGCCGCGCACCCAGCGCAAGGAGGTCGAGATGGCCGAGAAGCTGATCGACTCGCTGGCGGGCGAGTTCGACCCCTCCAGCTACCGCGACGAGTATCGCGAGGAGCTGCTCTCGCTGATCGAGCAGAAGGCCGACGGCAAGGAGGTCGTGACCTCGGCCTCCGAGGAGCCCGAGGCGACCAAGGCGCCGGACCTGATGGCGGCGCTGGAGGAGAGCATCGCCGCGGTCCGGGGCTCGGACCTGGCGAAGCCGAAGTCGAAGCCCAAGCCGAAGTCGAAGGCAAAGCCGAAGGCGAAGACGGCCACCGCGAAGCGCAAGCCGGCGGCGAAATCGAAGTCCCGCTCCTCGAACTCGGGCTCCTCGAAGTCGCGCTCTTCGAAGTCTCGCTCCTAGTTGGCGGCCGACCGGATCGTCGAGGTCGACGGACGTGAGCTGAAGCTCACCAACCTCGACAAGGTTCTCTACCCGGAGACGGGATTCACCAAGGGCGAGGTGATCGACTACTACGCGAAGATCGCCCCGGCGATCATCCCCCACCTGGCCGGACGCGCCCTCACCCTGCGCCGCTTCCCCGAGGGAGTCGACCGCAGCGACGCCGCCTTCTTCGAGAAGCGATGCCCTAAGCACCGCCCCGACTGGGTGAAGACCACCCGGGTGGAGATCGGCGGTCGCACCGGCGAGATCGACTTCTGCGTCTGCGAGGACCTGCCGACCCTGGTCTGGATGGCCCAGCTGGCCGCGGTGGAGCTGCACCCCTCCCTCTCGCTGGCCCCGGATCCCGAGCGCCCCACCGTGCTCGCCTTCGACCTCGACCCCGGCCCCTCGGCGGACGTGCTCGATTGCTGCCGGGTGGCGCTGCGGCTGCGCGAGATGTTCGGCCAACTCGGGCTCGAGTCCTTCCCGAAGACCTCGGGCTCGAAGGGGATGCAGATCTACCTGCCGCTGAACGCCGAGACCAGCTACGAGGAAACCAAGCCCTTCGCCCGCGCCATCGCCCAGCTGCTCGAGAAGCAGACTCCCGACGAGGTCGTCTCGAAGATGAAGAAGGCCGATCGCAAGGGCAAGGTCTTCGTCGACTGGTCCCAGAACCACCAGCGAAAGACGACGATCGCCGTCTACTCGCTGCGGGCGCGCGAGCGTCCCACCGCCTCGACCCCGGTCAGCTGGGAGGAGGTGACGAAGGCGACCGAAACCGACGATCCGGGCTCGCTCGTCTTCGAGGCCGACACCGTGCTCGACCGGGTCAAGCGCGACGGCGACCTCTTCGCCCCAGTGCTCGAACTCCACCAGGAGCTGCCGGAATTCGCCGGCCTCGCCTGAGCCTCGAGTCCGCTCAGACGGCGACGATCGCGTCGATCTCGACCAGCGCCCCCTTCGGCAGGGCCGCGACCCCGACCGCCGCCCGAGCCGGCGGGGACTCGCCGAAGAAGCCGGCGTAGACCTCGTTGATCGACGCAAACTCGCCGAGATCCGTGGTGTAGACGGTGAGCCGGAGGGCGCGATCGAGGCTGCTCCCCGCCGCCGCGCAGACCGCCTCCAGGTTCTTCAGGCACTGGGTCGCCTGCTCTGCCGGGGTCTCACCGACGATCTCGCCGCTGTCCGGGTCGAGCGGCACCTGCCCGGAGCAGACCAGCAGCTCGCCGTGACGGATCGCCTGGCTATAGGGGCCGATCGCTTCGGGGGCGCCCTCGGTCTGGACCACTGACCTCTCGCTGCTCATCGCTTCCTCCTCCTAGTCGGGATGGGTGATGTCGCGCATCTCATATCCGGTCTCGCTGAGCGCCGCGACGATCCTCTTGCCGTGCTCCGAGCCGCGGGTTTCGAGGATCAGCTCGACCCCGGTCTCGGCGATCCCGAGGTTCACCCCCTCGCGAATATGGCGGACGTCGGAGACGTTGGCGCCGGTCGCCGCGACCGTCTCGAGGAGCTTGGCCAGCGCCCCGGGCCGATCGCCGATCGTCGTGAAGATGATCAGTCCCCGGCCCTGCTGCGCCTCGCCGCGGCGGGCGACCGCGACCAGCCACTCCTCGTCGATGTTGCCGCCCGAGAGGACGATCGCGGTGACCCCGCCGTCGAGCGGCGCCTCGCGGCCGCTGATCAGCGCGGCGACCCCGACCGCCCCGGCCCCCTCCACCACCAGTTTCGCTTCGCCGAGCAGAAGCGCCATCGCATCGCCGACCTCGTCTTCGCCGACCACGACGATGCGGTCGACGTAGCGCTCGATCAGCGGCAGGGTGAGCCGCCCCGGGCTCTTCACGGCGATCCCGTCGGCGACCGTCTGCGCGGCGGGGACGGCGACCGGCCGGCCCGCGTCGAGCGAGCCGGGATACGCGGCGCAGGCCTCGACCTGGACCCCCACCACCTCGGTCTGGGGCCGGCGGGCCTTGATGACCTTGGCGATCCCCCCGGCGAGGCCGCCGCCGCCGAGCGGGACCACGACGCGGGCGAGATCGTCGATCTGCTCCAGCAACTCGAGGCCAATCGTCCCCTGCCCGGCGATCACCGCCGGGTCGTCGAAGGGATGGATCAGCTCGACCCCCTGCGCCTCGCAGAACTCGCGTGCCGCCTCGACGCAGTCGTCGACCGTGCCAGTCCGCATATGCAGCCTCGCCCCCAGCCTCTCCGCCGGAAAGGTCTTGGTGACCGGCGCGTCGGTGGGGACGAAGAGGTCGCAGGGAACCCCCAGCCGCCGAGCCGCGAGAGCCACCGCGTGCCCGTGGTTCCCGGCGGTGCCGGCGGCCACGCCGCGACTGCGGGCTCGCTCGGAGCCGAGCATCTTGTGGCTCGCCCCGCGCAGCTTGAACGACCCGCTCTGCTGCAGGCTCTCGGCCTTCAGGGCGACGGTGCAGCCGCAGCGGGCGTCGATCTCGGGCACCCGCAGCGCCGGGGTGCGGGTGACGAGGCCCTCGATCGCCCCCCGGGCGCGCTCGACTTCCTCGACCGATATCGCGTCCTCGCCCATCCCGGGCCACCCTACGCTCAGTCCAGAGACTGGCGCAAGACCGGCCGGCGGGTCGCCTGCACCTCGTCGAGGCGACGGACCGGGGTCGTGTAGGGAGCCTGGCGGGCGATCTCGGGGTCGCCCTCGGCCTCGGCGAGGATCTCCTCGACCGCGTCGGCGAAGGCGTCGAGGGACTCCTTCGTCTCCGTCTCGGTCGGCTCGATCATCATTGCCTCGTCGACCAGCAGCGGGAAGTAGACGGTCGGCGGGTGGAAGCCGAAGTCGAGCAGGCGCTTGGCCAGATCGAGTGTCTTCAGCCCCAACTCCTTGCGCATCGGCGCCCCGGAGAGGACGAACTCGTGCATGCAGTGGCGGTCGAAGGCGACCGGGAGGTGCTCCCCGGATCGGCCCTCGGCCAGCCTCGCCTTCAGGTAGTTGGCGTTCAGCACCGCCGTCTCGGAGGCCTCGGCGAGGCCGTCGGCGCCGAGGCTGAGGATGTAGGCGTAGGAGCGGACGAAGACGCCGAAGTTGCCCTGGAACCCGCGCAGCCGGCCGATCGACTTCGGCCGCTCGAGGTCGAGCTCGTAAAAAGAGGAGGCCGAGCCGTTGGCGCTCTCGCGTCGGACCACCTGCGGTCGCGGCAGATAGGGCTCGATCCGCTCCGAGACGGCGATCGGTCCCGATCCGGGGCCGCCGCCGCCGTGCGGCTGCGAGAAAGTCTTGTGCAGGTTGAGGTGGACGATGTCGAAGCCCATGTCGCCGGGCCTCGACTGGCCCATCACCGCGTTTAGGTTGGCGCCGTCGTAGTAGAGGGTGCCGCCGATCTCGTGAATCAGCGCGGCGATCTCGGCGATGTTCTCGTCGAAGACGCCGAGCGTGTTGGGGTTGGTCAGCATCAGGCAGGCGACCTCGTCGGAGACCTTGGCGCGGAGGTCGTCCATATCGACTCCGCCGCGCTCGTTGGTCGCGACCTTGACCGCCTCATACCCGGCCATCGTCACCGAGGCCGGGTTGGTGCCGTGAGCTGTGTCGGGGGTGAGGACCTTGGAGCGCCGCTCGCCGCGATCGGCGTGGTAGGCGCGGGTCAGCAGCAGCCCGGCAAGCTCACCGTGGGAGCCGGCGGAGGGCTGCAGGCTGACGTGGGGAAGTCCGCAGATCTCCGCCAGTGACTCCTGCAGCAGCCAGATCAGCTCCAGCGCTCCCTGCGCCCGGCGGGGATCCTGAGCCGGGTGAAGTCGAGCGTGCCCGGGAAGCGCCGCGACCCGCTCGTTGAGCCGCGGGTTGTGCTTCATCGTGCACGAGCCCAGCGGGTAGAGGCCGCTGTCGAGGTCGAAGTTGCGTCGCGAGAGGCGGTTGTAGTGGCGGAGGATCTCCGGCTCGGAGGCCTCGGGCAGGCGCGGTGGCTCGGATCGCAGCAGGTGGGCCGGGATCAGCTCCTCCAGCGGGCACTCCGGGACGCCGGCCTCCGGGATCACCGCGGCCCGCCGCCCGGGCTTCGATTTCTCGAAGATCGTGTGGGCCCGCTCCCTCTGCTGGGGAGTCTCGGCGAAGTTCATGCGGCGGCCCCCGCTGCCGCTCGGCTCTCGGCTCGCACCGCGGCGCCCAGTGCCTCGGCCAGCTGGTCGATCTGCTCTTTGGTGCGCCGCTCGGTGATCGCCACCAGCAGTCCGTTGGGGTGCTCGGGGTAGTCGCGGCCCAACGGGTAGCCGGCGGCGATCCCCCGCTCCGCGCAGCGCTCCAGCACCGGCTCGACCGGTGCGTCCAGGGTGAGCGCGAACTCCCGCACCACCGGCGCGGTGTGCGCCGGCTCGACCCCGTCGATCGCCGCCAGGCGCTCGCGGGCGTAGGCGGTGCGCTGGACCAGCAGCTCCCCCAGCTCGCGGAAGCCCTCGCGCCCCAGCCAGGCGAGGTGGACGATCGCGCCGAGCGCGTTCAGCGCCTGCGAGGTGCAGATGTTGTGGGTCGCCTTCTCGCGGCGGATGTGCTGCTCACGGGTCTGCAGCGCCAGGACGAAGCCGCGGCGCCCGTCGAGGTCCTCGGTCTCGCCGGCGATCCGGCCGGGCATCCGCCGCAGGTGCTCCTCGGTGGCGCAGAAGAACCCGAACGAGGGCCCGCCGAAGTCGAGCCGGTTGCCGAGCGGCTGCCCCTCGCCGAGGGCGATGTCGGCGCCGCACTCCCCGGGGGGCCGGAGCACTCCCAGTGTCATCGGGTCGACCGCGACGACCAGCAGGGCGCCCTGCTCCCTGGCGATCGCGCCCAGCGCCTCGACCTCCTCGACCGAGCCGAGGAAGTTGGGGTTCTGGAGGATCACCGCGGCGGTCTCCTCGCCGACGGCGCCCGAGAGCTCGTCGGGGTCGGTGCGCCCGTCCTCGAGCCCGACCTCGAGCACCTCGGCCCCGAATCCCTCCGAATAGGTCCGCAGTGCTTCGCGGCTGTGTGGGTGGACGCCGCGCGAGATCACGAAGCCCCGGCGCCCGGTGGCGGCCATCGCCAGATAGCCGGCCGAGGCGACCGAGGAGGGCCCCTCGTAGAGGCCGGCGTTTGAGACCGGCAGCGCGGTCAGCTCGGAGATCGCCGTCTGGAACTCGAACATCACCTGCAGCCCGCCCTGGGAGATCTCCGGCTGATAGGGGGTATAGGGGGTCAGGAACTCCGAGCGCGAGGTGATCGCGTCGACCAGCGCCGGCACGTAGTGGTCATACATGCCGGCGCCGATGAAGCAGACCTGCGACTCGCAGTCGGCGTTTCGCTCGGCCAGGGCGCGGAGGCGTTCGAAGACCTCGGCCTCGCCGAGTCCGCCGGGCAGCTCGAGCGGGCGCCCAAGGCGCAGCGGCTCGGGGATCTGCTCGAACAGCTCGTCGGTGTGCCGGGCGCCGATCGCCTCGAGCATCTCGGCACGGTCGGACTCGGTGGCGGAGGTGTATCGGGTCATGGAGCTGAGGTTAGAGAGAGGCGACGTAATCGTCACGGCTCAGCAGCTGTGAGGCCTCGGAGGGATCGGAGAGCTTCAGCTTGACCAGCCAGCCCTCCCCGTAGGGGTCCTCGTTGATCTTCGCCGGGTCCTCGCCGGCGATGTCATTGACCGCGGTGATCTCGCCCGAGAGCGGAGCGATCACCTCCGACACCGCCTTCACCGACTCGACCTCGGCGTAGGTCGAGTCCTTGGAGACCGCGGCGCCGACCTCGGGCGGGTCGAAGAAGACGACCTCGCCGAGCGAGTCCTGCGCGTACCAGGTGATCCCCAGGGTCGCCTCGACGCCCTCCACCCGGGCCCAGTCGTGCTCGGCGTGGTAGAGGAGATCGTCGGGGTAGCTGCCTTCGGCCAATTCAGAGGTCCTTCCTGTAGAGGGGCTTGGAGCCTACGCGTGCCGCCCGTTGTCTTCCCCGTACGTCGATCTCCAAATCGACGCCGGTCTCGGCGAGATCGGCGGGCACGTACCCCATCCCGATCCCGACCTCCAGCGAAGGCGAGAAGCTGCCGCTGGTCACCTCGCCCACCGCCTCGCCGTCGGCGAGGATCCCGTTCCCCGGCCGCGGGATGCCCGCGCCCTCGATCGTGAACGGGACGAGCTTCTGCGCTGAGCCGGCCGCCCGCTGCGCGGCGATCGGCTCCGAGCCGACGAACCCGGTCGCCTCGGCGCAGCACCAGCTCAGCCCCGCCTCGATCGGGTTGCGCTCCGGGGTGAGATCGTTGCCGTGCAGGGGAAAGCAGGCCTCCAGGCGCAGAGTGTCGCGGGCGCCGAGCCCGGCCGGGACGACGCTCGCATCGAGCAGTCGCGACCAGACGTCGGGGGCACGGCCCGGATCGATCAGCAGCTCGACTCCGTCCTCGCCGGTGTAGCCCGTTCCGCAGGCGACGCCGGGGGCGCCGTCGATCACCGTCGCCAGCACCCCCATGCGCTCGGGCAACGCCGTCTCCAGCGCAGCAGCGACGATCTCGCGGGCGTGGGGCCCCTGCACGGCTAGCATCGCCCAGCGCTCGGCGACGTCGCGCAGGACGCAGTCGTAGTCGCCGATCCAGCGCGCCATCCAGCGCAGATCGGAGGCGTGATTGGCGGCGTTGGTGACGATCAGGAAGTGCTCGGGGGCGAGGCGGTATGCGAAGAGGTCGTCGAGGACGCCGCCATGCTCGTTGCAGAGGCACGAGTACTGGGCTTGCCCGACCTCGAGCGGCAAAACATCATTGGAGAGGACGCGCTGGAGGAACTCGGCCGCCTCGGGGCCCTCCGCCTCGACCTCGCCCATGTGGGAGACGTCGAACATCGCGGCGTGGGTGCGGACCGCGAGGTGCTCCTCGCGGATCCCGTCGTAGGAGATCGGCATCTCCCAGCCGGCGAAGGGGGCCATCTTGGCGCCGGCGTCGAGATGCGCGGCGTGCAGTGGTGTCTGCCTCGGAGCCTCGCTCACCAAGCCGCAGGCTAGCGGTCGGCCTTCTGGCCGCCCTCGGCCTCCTCAGTCCTGGAGGAAGGGCGGAACGTCGATGTCGTCGTCCTCGACCCGGAGGCTGCGAATGTCGGTGTCGTCGGCGGAGATCCGCGGCCGGCTCTCGTAGCGGCGGCGGACCCGCTGGGGCGAGCGGGCCAGCAGCTCGAAGCCCTCGAAGCCGGTGGCGATCACGGTCACCCGGATCTCGTCGCGCATCGACTGGTCGACCACCGAGCCGAAGATGATGTTGGCGTTGTCGTCGGCCTCGGACTGGACCAGCTGGGCGGCCTCGTTGACCTCGAACAGGCCGAGGTCCTCGGGACCTGTGATGTTGAGGAGCATCCCGGTCGCCCCCTTGATCGACTCCTCGATCAGCGGCGAGGTGATCGCCGCCTTGGCGGCGTCCACGGCGCGGGCCTCTCCGGAGGCCGAGCCGACGCCCATCAGGGCCGAGCCGGCGTCGCGCATGATCGTCCGCACGTCGGCGAAGTCGAGGTTGATCAGTCCCGGGATGGTGATCAGGTCGGTGATCCCCTGGACTCCCTGGCGGAGGATGTCGTCCGCCTGGCGAAAGGCCTCGAGCACGCTGGTGCGGCGCTCGACGGCCTGCAGCAGCTTCTCGTTCGGGACGATGATCAGGGTGTCGACGTTGTTGCGGAGTTTCTCGATCCCCTCGAGCGCCTGCTGCATCCGGCGCTTGCCCTCGAACTCGAACGGCTTGGTCACCGCGCCGACGGTCAGCGCCCCGATCTCCTCCTTGGCGATCTCGGCGATCACCGGCGCCGCGCCGGTCCCGGTCCCGCCACCTTCGCCGGCGGTGACGAAGACCATGTCGGCGCCCTTCAGCGCCTCCTTGATCTCATCGCGGCTCTCGGCCGCGGCTCCAGCTCCGACTTCCGGGTTGCCGCCGGCGCCGAGCCCCCGGGTCAGCTCCTGACCGATCGAGAGCTTGATGTCGGCGTCACATGCCTGCAGCGCCTGCGCGTCGGTGTTGACCGCGACGAACTCGACGCCGCGAATGCCCGCGTCGACCATCCGGCTGACCGCGTTCGTGCCACCGCCGCCGGCCCCGACCACCTTGATCACCGCGAGGTAAGTGGATTCCATCTCCCGAATTCCTATCGACTGACCTACCGAGTGAGTTGAGCCTTGGTTACGTCCGAGGCTTCAGCAAGGCTTGAAGGTTCCACTATCTGAAGCCCGCTGTCAATGTCGCGAATCCGATCCTGCAGGACCAGACTCTCAACTTAGACTCGAGAGTTTGGCGATTCTCACCCTCAGGTCGAGGGTTTGCGCATAGCGAGGAGGCTGCGCTGTAAAGCCAGATCTTCTCCGCTCACGGCGCGGTGGGAAGAACGTGACCTGCCCCGCCGACCGCCGGCCGCTGCGGCGAGCTGAGGTCTACATAATCGAGCACGGTGAGCGAAGGATCGGAGATCACCGCCGCCGCCGCACGCCATTTGCGGGCCGCCCCCGCCCGATTCCCGAAGCGCAGCTCGATCCCGCCGCGAAGCTCCACCACCACCCCGCTGGCGCCGAAATGGCTGCGCTCGAGATAGGGCTGAAGCGCCTTCGGCGCCGCCCCCAGGACCAGCGCCTGATCGAGGCCGGTGCCGACCAACCGCGGCCGCTTCGGCGGCTTGGCGAGCGGCAGGCTGGGCAACTTCAGTCCCTTGGAGGAGAGCGAGCGGACCAGCGTGCCGTCGGAGGCGACCACCGCGGCTCGGGAGCCGGAGCCGATCAGCGCCGCCGGGCGGCGCTCGTTCACCCGCACCGAGAGCGTGTGGGGAAAGTCTGGATCGGCGCTGACCGAGCGCACCAGCGGGAACGCCGAGGCCGCTCGCTCGAGCAGCTGTGGCTGCACGTGGAGGGTGGTCATCTGCCGCCCGGCCTTCTCCAGCGCATGCTCGAGCTTCGCCGCCCCTGGCGATCCCGCCGGGATTCCCTCCACCTTCACCCGGCTGACCGCGACCAGGCCCGAGTCGCGAATCCAGAACCAGTAGCCCAGCGCCAGGATGAGCGCCACGACGGCGCCGATGGCGGCCGGGCGGCGCCAATCGCGGCGGGCGCGGGAGCGCCGTCGCCCGACCGGTCGGAAGCGCCCGATCGCATGGGCGAGGGCGCTCACCGCGGCCACTCGATTCGGCCCAGTACCTGGACTTCGGGCTCGAGCAGAATTTCGAAGTGCTCCTGCACCCGCCGGCGGCCTTCGACGATCAATGCCACCACGTCGGCGGTGCTCGCCTCGCCGGTATTCTCGACGAAGTTGGCGTGTTTCTCGGCGAAGCGGGCGCCGCCGCGACGCAGGCCCCGGCAACCGGCCGCCTCCAGCAGCTGTCCCGCGGTACGCCCACCGGACTTCGCCGGGTCCGGGTTCTTGAAGGTCGACCCGAAGGTCTTGATGCCGGAGGGCTGGGCCTCGCGGCGGCGGTCTCGCATCTGCTCCAGGGTCGCCCTGATCGCCACGGGATCGGCCGGCGAGAGCAGGAAGGAGGCTCGGGAGACGACCTCGCCCGGCTCGAGGTTGGAGCTTCGGTAGGCAAAGCCGAGCTGAGCGGGGCGCCGGCGGGTGGCCCCCGAGGCGGCGCAGACGTCCACCCATTCGAGCACCCGAGCCAGCTCCCCGCCGTAGGCGTTGGCGTTCATCCTCACGGCGCCGCCCGCGCTGCCGGGGATATTGACGCCGAACTCGATCCCGGACAGCCCCCAGCCGGCGGCCTTCGCCGAGACCGAGGGGAGGCGGGCGCCGCCGCCGCAGACGATCCGCTCGCCGTCGCGCTCGATCGCTGAAAGCTCGCCGTCGAGCTTGATCGCAAGTCCTCTGAATCCTTCATCGGCTACCAGCAGATTCGATCCCGAGCCGATCACTCCTACCGCGACCCCCTCCCGCTCCGCCCAGCCGAGCAGCTCCAGCAGCCCCTCCCGCTCGGCGGGTCGGGCGAAGTGGTCGGCCGGACCCCCGGTGCGGACAGTGGTCAACCGCTCCAGCGGATAGTCGTGCTCGACTCCCTGCGGCGGCTCGATGGGGTTCAAGGCACGGCCTCGACCAGGCGCCCGGCGAGCTCGGTTATGTCGCCGGCGCCGAGCGTGACGATGATCTCCCCCTCGCCGAGCCTGGGTCCCAGCGCTGCCACGGCGCGATCGGCGTCGATAAGCCACCAGACCGGGCGCCCGCCCGCCCGGTCGGCGGCCGCCTCGGCCACCTCGAGGCCGCTGACTCCGGCGAGCGGGCCGACCGGCTCCTCGCGGGCCGGGTAGACATCGAGGACGCCGACCTCATCGGCGAGGGCCAGCGCCGCCCCGAATCCCTCGGCGAAGACCTTGGTCCGCGAGTAGAGGTGCGGCTGGAAGACGGCGATCAGCCGCCGCGGCCCGAGCGCCCGCAGGGCGTCCAGCGCGGCCCGGACCTCGGTCGGGTGGTGGGCGTAGTCGTCGTAGACCCGCGCCCCGGAGCTGGTCCCCCGAAGCTCCAGCCGCCTCCTCACTCCGGGGAAGTCGACGAGCCCCCGCGCCCCCGTCTCGAGGTCGGCGCCGGCCAGCTCCAGCGCCGCCAGGGCGGCGCGCGCGTTGAGCAGGTTGTGGCGCCCCGGAACCGCCAGCTCGAGGCGCGCCGGCCCCGGCGCACCCTGATCGAAGAGCACGGCGCGTCCTTCGCCGAGGCGCTCGAGCCCGACTCCTGCAGGGAGCGCCACGCCGCGGGCCGGCGCGGCGAAGCGCTCGAAGGCCTGCTCCAGCTCCGAGAGAGAGCCCCAGCGCGAGTGGTGGTCCATCTCGAGATTGGTGATCACGGCAATCTCGGGCTCGAGGCGCAGGAAGCTGGCGTCGCTCTCGTCGGCTTCGGCCACCACCCACTCCCCCTCCCCCCATCCCGAGTTTGCCGGCTCGCCGCCGGGGCCGGCGCCGGGCAGCTCGCCGCCGAGGAAGAAGGCGGGATCGAGGCCGAGCGCCCGCATCGCCCAGACCAGCATCGCCGCCGTCGTCGTCTTGCCGTGGGTGCCCGATACCGCGATCAGGCGCTTCTCGGCGCAGAGCTTGGCCAGCAGCTCGCCGCGATGGAGGACGGTCGCCCCCAGCTCCCGCGCCGCCGCCAGCTCGGGGTTGTCCTCGGCGATCGCTGTCGAGACCACAACCTCGGCGCCGGCCGGGAGGTTGGCGGCGTCGTGTCCGATCGCGACCTCGATCCCGGTGTCGCGAAGCCGCCGGATGTAGCTGGACTCGGTTCGGTCACTGCCGCTGACCCCGGCGCCGAGCCGATCGCAGACCAGCGCCAGCCCGCTCATTCCGGCGCCGCCGATCCCGACGAAATGGAGCGCCCTGCCCTTCATGCGCCGGCCGCGGCGAGAACCTCGTCGGCGATCCGCGCCGCGGCGTCGGGCCTGGCCAGGGCGAGGGCCGCGGCAGACATCCTCTCCAGCCGCTCGGCGTCGTCGAGGATCGTGCCCACCTCTCCCCGCAGGCGCTGGGGCGAGAGTTGGTCGTCGGCGAGCACGGCGGCGGCGCCGGCCCCCTCCATCCAGCGGGCATTGGAGCTCTGGTGATCGGCGGTCGCGTGCGGATAGGGGACGAGGATCGCCGGCCGTCCGGCGGCGGCGAACTCGAAAAGCGATCCGCCGGAACGCCCGAGGACGAGGTCGCTCGCCGCCAGACACTCGCCCAGATTGGGCTCATAGGGGAGCAGGACGTAGTCGGGAGCGTCGATCCGCTCCAGGCGATCCCTGAGCTCCGGGTAATCGCGCCTGCCGGCCAGCTGGATCACCGTGAAGCCGCGGCCGGGGTCGGCGGCGAAGGCTTCGAGGGCAGCGAAATTGATCGAGCGGGCCCCCTGGCTGCCGCCGACCACCAGGAGGCAGCGGGCCTCACCGTCGATCCCGAATCGGGTTCGGGCCGCCGATCGGTCCGCCTCGATCACCTCTTTGGGGACGGGGCGCCCGGTGAGGAGGTAGCGCTCGCCCTCGCGTCCGGCGATCGGGAAGGCGATGCAGACCCGCCGGGCCCTGCCGGCGAGCAGCCGGTTGGCGAGCCCAAGGTGGCTGTCGGCCTCGGTCAGGACAAGTGGGATCCGCAGTGAGAGGGCGGCCAGCCCGACCGGCCCGGCGACGAAGCCGCCCCCGCCCATCACCACCTCGGCCCGCCGCTCCCCCAGCAGGCCGCGGGCGGTCCGCACGGCCGCCAGGGCGCGGGTCGACGCGTCAATGGCGCGCAGCGGGCGCTTGCGGTCGATGCCGCCGACCGAGACGTAGTCGATCTCATAGCCCGCGGCGGGAACCAGATCCGCCTCGACCCTCTCCCGGGTCCCGATGAAGCTGACCGACGCTCCCCTAACCCGAAGCTCGTCTGCGACCGCCATGGCGGGCACCACGTGCCCGGCTGTCCCGCCGGCCGCGATCACGACTCTTGACAGCTCTGCGCCCGCCATCGACGACCCGCAGTTTGGCAGTCGCCTTCCCGCCACGAGCGACGTTGAGGATCAGGCCGACGGCCAGCAGGCTGACCAGGAGGCTGCTGTTCCCGTAGGAGACGAAGGGCAGCGGCACCCCGGTGAGCGGGGCGAGGCCCATCACCGCGAAGAGGTTGATCACGGCCTGCGCGAGGACCAGCGCCGTCAGCCCGGCTGCCAGCAGCTTCCCGTAGGAGTCCTTAGCCGTCTGGGCGATTCGAAACCCGGCGTAGCCGAAAATCGCGAAAAGGGCGGTGATCCCGGCGATCCCGACGAAGCCGACCTCCTCGCCGATCACCGCCGCGATCATGTCGGTATGGGCTTCCGGGAGGTAGTAGGCCTTCTGCACCCCGTCGCCGATCCCGGTGCCGAAGACCCCGCCGGAGCCGAGCGCGATCTTCGCCTGCAGCGCCTGGAAGCCCGTCCCGGCGGTGTCGGCACCGGGGTGCAGGAAGCCGATGAGGCGATCGCGGCGATAGGGCTCGAAGAGGATCATCAACATCACCACGAAGCCGATCACGGCGGCGATCAGCAACAGGTCGCGGAGCCTGGCGCCGGCGGCGATCAGGGTCGCGGCGGCGGCGAAGGTGGTGACCATCGCGGTGCCGAGGTCGGGCTCGCCGATCACCAGCAGGCAGGCGACCCCGACCACCAGCAGATATGGCGCCATGCCGCGGATCGTCCGGACCATCTTCGGCTTCGCCGCCAGCATGTGGGCGCCGTAGAGGACCAGGGTCACCTTGGCAAGCTCCGAAGGCTGGATCTGAAGTGCGCTGGGCCCGATCCAGCGGCTGGCGCCGTTGACCGTGGTGCCGGCGAAGAGCACCGCCAGCAGGAGGAAGAGGGAGAGCACCAAAAGCCCCGGGGTCAGCCGGCGGATCAGCTGCAGCCCGTGGCTGGCGACCAGGTGCATGATCACCAGCCCGATCGCGCCGAAGATGATCGTCCGCTTCAGGTAGAAGGCGCTGTTCGAGAGGCCACCGTTGCTTAGCACCTGGGTGGTCGAGCTGGCCGAGAAGACCATCACCGCCCCGCAGGCGAGCAGGACAAGCGTCACCGTCAGCAACAGGTTGTACTCGGTCGAGAGCGCCGGTTTGGGTCGCTTCAACTTCACGAGAGCGACTCGACGATCGCCCGGAAACGCTCGCCGCGCTCCTCAAAGTCACGGAAGGAGTCGAAGCTGGCGCAGGCCGGCGAGAGCAGGACGGTCTCCCCGGGCTGCGCTGCGGCGGCGGCCCGCCGGACCGCCTCCTCGAGGCCGGCGCAGGTCTC
>JBBRHQ010000029.1:0-16135 GCA_038222365.1 Solirubrobacterales bacterium | reverse complement strand
TGGCGACGACGTAGAAGGAGCCGACCGCCGCGGCGACCTCGAGGTCCTCGACCGAGTCGCCGACCCCGGTGCACTCGGCCGGCTCGTAGCCGCGGGCCCGCGCGTGGGCGCCGACTGCGCCGGCCTTGCTGACCATCCTCGGCACAAGGTGATAGGCGTGGGTCACCTCGATCCCGTCCATGCCACGGCCGATCGCGCCGTTGTCGAGCAGGCGGAGGTCGTCGTCGCCGCGCTGGGCCAGCAGGACGTTCGCCTCCTCGACGTCGACGAATCCGCGGAACAGATGTGAGAGGACGCGGCCGGTGTGCCAAGGGGAGTGGTATTCGAGGCTGCCATCGAAGTGGGCGAACAGGGCCTTGGGGATCCCGCGCGCCTCGATCTGCTCGTAGATCGTGCCGCTCTCGTCAGGGACCATCTCCCCGGTGAGCAACGTCGTCTCGCCGTCGATCACGAAGGCGCACCCAGCCTCGTAGATGTAGGAGGCCTGTCCGATCAGGCGCGCGTCCTCGTGCACCTGGGGCTCGCGGCGACCCGACATGATCACCACCTCGACCCCCGCCCGGTGGCAGGCCTCGAGCCCGCGCACCCCGATCATCGAGAAGCCGCCCTGGTGATCGGCGAACAGCGATCCACCGCGCCCCAGCAGGGTCCCGTCGAGGTCGGTGTAGACACAGCGCAGCGCCACGCGGCCGCTACCGTAGCCGACGTGACCTGGAGACTCGCCGACCGCACCCTGGAGCTGACCCAGCCCCTGGCGGCCGGGATCGTCAACGTCAGCGCCGACTCGATGTTCGCGGGCGCCAGCAGCGGCAGCCCCGAGAAGGCGGTCCTCGACGGCCTCGAGCTGGTGGCCGCGGGCTTCGAGATGCTCGATATCGGGGCCGTCGCCGCCCGCAGCGGCCCCGCGGTTGACCCCGAGTCCGAGTCCGAGGCGCTGATCCCGGCGATCGAGGGCCTTCGCGACGCCGGGGTGCCGCTCTCCGCCGACACCTTTTCCGCTGAGGTCGCCGCCCGGGCCCTGGAAGCGGGGGCCGTCGCGATCAACGACATCGGCGGGGGCTCGGAGGAGATCCTCGACCTGGTCGCCGCCAGCGGCTGCGGGTACGTCCTCATGCAGATCGAGGGGCCGCCGCGTCAGGATCGAGAGGTGGGCGATCACGACGACGTCGTCGCCCACCTGAAGCGATGGTTCTCGGCGCGGATCTCCGAGGCGCTGCGCCGCGGCGTCAAGGAAGAGCAGATCGCGATCGACCCGGGGCTCGACTTCGACCTCTCCACCGCCCAGGACCTCGAGATCCTCCGCCGCCTGGATGAGTTGGCCGAGCTCGGCCGTCCGCTCTATGTCTCGCTCTCTCGCAAGGACTTCGTCGGCGCCGTGCTGGCCGGCTCCTGGGAGGACCGCCTGCCGGCGTCCGAGCGCGAGTGGGGCACCGCCGCCGCGGCTTCGCTGGCGGTGGCCGCCGGGGCGGCGCTCCTGCGCATCCACGACCGCAGCGTGCTGCAGGCGGTCCGTGTCGCCGGCAGGATCAGGGCGGCTGGCGCCGGTGCCTAGCTCCGCGGCGCGCTCGCTGATCGAGACGCCCTGGGCGGTCCCCCTCGACCCCGCCCGCCGCGATGGTCGGATTGTCGCCGAGAGCACCGAGGCGGAGCGTTCCGCCCGCACGGTCGCGCTCCCGGGCAGCCTCGATCCCGGCTTCGCGGCGGCGCTGCGCGAGGCGGGGGTCGAGCGGCTCTACTCGCACCAGCTCGCCGCCCTCGAGGGGGTGGCCGAGAGCGACCTGATCGTCACCAGCGGCACAGCCTCGGGCAAGTCGCTCGCCTTCAACCTGCCCGTCCTCGACGGGATCGCCGCCGACCCGAAGCGCCGCGCTCTCTACCTATATCCGACTAAGGCGCTGGCCCAGGACCAGGCGCGAAAGCTCTCGGCGCTGCGCCCGCCCGGGCTGCGCGAGGCGATCTACGACGGCGACACGCCGCGTGAGGAGCGCCCGGCGATCCGCCGCCGCTCCAACCTCGTCCTCACCAACCCGGACATGCTCCACCTCGGGCTGCTCCCGCATCATCGCCAGTGGGGCGACTTCCTAACGAATCTCGGCTGGGTGGTCCTCGATGAGGCACACACCTACCGCGGGGTCTTCGGCTCCCACGTCGCCAACGTGATGCGCCGTCTGCGCCGTGTCGCCGCCGCCTACGGCGCCGAGCCGCGCTTCATCCTCGCCTCGGCGACGATCGCCAATCCGGGCGAGCTCGCCGAGCGCCTGATCGGCACCAGCTTCGAGCTGATCGACGACGACGGCGCGCCTCGATCCGAGCGCGAGGTGGCGATCTGGAACCCGCCGCTGATCGACGAGGCGACCGGGGTGCGGCGATCGGCGCTCTCGGAGGCGGCAGACCTGCTCGCCGACCTGGTGGCGCAGGGGGTGCGGACGATCTGCTTCCTGCGCAGCCGCCGCGGAATCGAGCTGATCCAGCGCTTCGCTCGCGAGAACCTCCTGGCCCGCGGCAAGCGCGAGCTGGCCGATCGGATCGCCCCCTACCGCGCCGGCTACACGCCCCAGCAGCGTCGCGAGATCGAGCGCCGACTGGCCGAAGGCGAGCTGCTGGCGGTGGTCGCCACCGACGCCCTGGAGCTGGGCATCGACGTCGGCGAGCTCGACGCTGCGCTCTGCGTCACCTTTCCCGGCACCGTCGCCAGCCTCCGGCAGATGTGGGGGCGGGCGGGGCGCCGCCGCGCCGGCCTGGCCGTCTACGTCGCCGGGCAGGACGCCCTCGATCAGTTCTTCTGCCGCCACCCCACGGAGTTCCTCGAGCGACCGGTCGAGGCGGCGATCCTCGACCACTCCAGCGAGCAGATCGCCGCCCGCCACCTGGTTGCCGCCGCCTACGAGCTGCCGCTCACCGAGGAGGACACGGCGGTCTTCGGCGACGGTTGGCGCGAGCGGGCGGAGCGGCTGGTCGCAGCCGGCGAGCTGCGCCGGACGGGGGGGCGGCTGCTGCCGCGGCGAAGCGGCTTCGTCGCCTCCGGGATCTCGCTGCGCTCCTCCTCGGCCGACGCGGTTGCGGTGATCGAGCGCGACTCGGGCGAGATGCTGGGCCTGGTCGAGGCCGAGCGCGCCTTCACCACGATCCATCCCGGCGCGGTCTATCTGCACCTTGGCCGCTCCTATGAGGTCGAGCTGCTCGACGTGGAGGCCCGCCGGGCGGTGGTCAGCCGCTTCGATGAGGACTGGTTCACCCGGCCGAGGAAGGAGACCGAGATCTACATCGAGCGGATTGAAGAACAGCGTGAGGTGGCGGGAGTCGCGCTTCACTTCGGAGAGGTCTCGGTGACCGAGCAGGTGACCGCCTTCCAGCGGGTCTCGATCGCCGACCAGGAGCCCTTCGACATCGTCGCCCTGGAGCTGCCCGAGCAGAACTTCGCGACCCAGGCGCTCTGGTACGTGATCGAGGATGCGATTGCGGGGCCGCTTCCCCCGGACGTCCTGCTCGGCGCGCTTCACGCCACCGAGCACGGCCAGATCGCGGTCCTGCCGCTGATCGCGATGTGCGACCGCTGGGACATCGGCGGCCTCTCGACCAACGTCCACATGCAGACCGGGCGCCCGACGATCTTCATCTATGACGGCCACCCGGGCGGGGTGGGGATCAGCAGGCGCGGGTACGAGCAGTTCGAGCGCCTGCTCGGCGACGCCGCGCGGCTGATCGGCGAATGCCCCTGCGAGTCGGGCTGCCCCTCCTGCGTGCAGAGTCCGAAGTGCGGCAACCTCAACGAACCCCTGCACAAGGCCGGTGCGCTGGAGCTGATGGGTTCGATGCGCGATGCCTGAGGAAGGCGCTCGTTCGCGCCAGATCGCGGTGATCGGATCGGCGAGCTGTGGGCAGGACTCCGATCTCGCCTCCCTCGCCGAGCAGGTCGGAGGGCTGCTGGCCGCGGCCGGCGCGGTACTCGTCTGCGGCGGGCTCGGCGGGGTGATGGAAGCGGCCTCTCGCGGCGCCGCCGAGGCCGGAGGCGTGGTCATCGGGATCGTGCCGTCCGACTCACCGAACGACGCCAACCCGCACTGCACCCATGTCGTAGCCACCGGGATCGGCGCCGCGCGGAACCTCGCGGTGGTCGCCTCCGGCGAGGCAGCGATCGCGATCGGCGGCGAGTGGGGGACTCTGTCGGAGATCGGCTTCGCCCGGCGCCTCGGGCGGACCGTCGTCGCGCTGGGAAGCTGGCGGATCGCCGGGGCCGGGCCGATGGCCGGCGCCCCGGGGGTGCTCGAGGTCAACGATCCCGGCGAGGCGGTTCGGGCCGCCCTCGAGGCCGCCTAGGGCGAGAGCCTCAGCTTCGCCCTCAGCTCGTCGCCGGTGATGATCACCTCCGCCTCCAGCGGCGCCGTGGACATCGCCAGGCGTCCGAATGGCCCAGCGCCGCTCCCGTCGATCGCCCGGCGGACCGCCATGGAGGAGACCGCGAAGCTGGCCCTGCCCTCCTCGGGCAGCGCCTCGTCACCCGCGGCGGAAGGCTCGATCTCCGAGAAGAGGTCGAGCACCGGTGCGGCGGGGCGGGGGCCGAGGGAGCCGGCTGCCTTGCCCAAGCGCCGCGTCCACGGCTCGCTCCGGGCGATCGCCGCTGCGTCGGGGTTGGCGCGTCGCAGCTGGGCGAGGTCGGCATAGGCCTCCAGCGGCTCCTCGCGCGGCAGCTTTCCGATCAGCGCCTTGACCTCGCCATCATCGAGTTGGGCGGCGTCGTCGCCATCCCGCCGGGCGATCGCGGCTCGCAACAGGGCCGGGCCGGCGGCCGCGAGCATCACTCCGTCTCGGACGGCGAAGGAGGTTCGCGGAGAGAAGTAGAGGCGCGCGTCGTCCTTCCCGCCCGCCGGCCGCAGCGGCCCGGTCGCGGCTGCCCTGGAGAAAAGGTGGTCCATCTCAGCGGGCCGAGCGGTGACCAGGACCACCAGGACTCGCGGACTGCGCAGGCCCGTCGCCCGCGTCAGCCCTACCGCGAGCTGGGATAACGGCAGCCCGTCCTCGGGCTCGGGATCCTCAGAGCGCAGCAGCGCGGCGAGGCCGCCGAGCGGGAGCCCGGCGGCGGAGAGGCGGCCGAGGAGGCTGGAACGGATCGAGTCCCAGGCAGGGATGCCGGCGAACTCCGCCGCCAGGGCGGCACGCTGGGGGCCGAGCTCGGGAGCGGTGTCGAGAAGCGCGACGAGAGGAGCGTCCGAGGGGAAGAAGCGCAGCGCCTCGGCGCGCGCGTCGACCGTTCTCTTCGGGCCCGAGCTGCCGCAACCGGCAAGGGCGAGGGCGCCGATCCCGAGTACCGCGAGCAGAGCTCCTCTGCGCATCGGGTGGACGTTATCCGGCCGCCCGCGCCGGTGGGAACAGCTCCTCCAGGGCCAGCGAGGCAAATCCGTGCGACCAGCCCAGCGGGGTGGTGGAGCGGGGGACTCCGCTGACGGCGCCAAGCCGCTCCGGGAGTAGCCCGGCGGGGGTCGCCGCACGGCGCAGGTCGGCGAGCAGCCGCCGGGCCGCGCGGCGGTCTCCGAGCGCCGCCATCGACCAGGCTGACCAGGCTGTGGGCGCAGTCCACGGGTCCTCTCCGGGCCAGTCCCGCGAGGGCACGATTCCGAAGCGGCCGCTGCCGGCGAGCATGTCTCGCAGCCCGCGGTGGATCATGGCGGCGAGCGCCGGCCGCGGAAACGGCCGCACGGCCCAGGCGACGGCGGAATCGGCTCCCGAGGCGGGATCGCCGGCGCGGCGGACCAGCCCTCCGGGAGTCCCGAACAGGGAGCGGATCCGCTCGGCGGGGAGGCCGGAGGCGATCGCGTTGCCGAGGTAGTCGCCGCTGTCCCCATGGCGCTCCCCGTAGTCGGCCCTCGACCTCCAGGAGGCGCTCGGCGCGGCGGCCGGGCGGCCCGCGGCGATTGCGGCGGCCCTGGTCCAGCCTGCCGCGTCGCCCTGCGCTCCGCGGCCGTCGTCGACCGGGCTGCGATCGCCGCGGAAGCGCGCTGCGTCGGCGAGGTCCAGCGAGTCGAGGAAGTCCGAGACCCGGCGCGCCTCACCTCGGTACCCGGCGCCGGCGAAGGCGATCGCCGCCACGCCGGCATCGCGCGGCCAGACGTAGGCCCAGCCGTCGCGGAGCCCGGCGGCGAACGCCCCCGTGCGGCGGTCGGTGAGAGCGCGGAGGACGAGCAGCGAGCGGCGGCGCATCCGCACCGCCCAGGCGGGCGCCGCCGGGCCGAGCGGGTGGGCGCGAGCAAGCCAGCTCCGGTCGCCACGGGCGGCAGCGGCGATCAACGCCCCTGAGGATCGCGACGATCGGGCGGCGCCGAAGCTGCAGACGATCCCGGCATCGATCCGCCCCCGACCGCGCCACTCGAGCATCCTCCCCGATCGCCCGATCGCCCCCGGCACTCCGGCCGGCCGGCAGGCGCCGGCGCGGGAGTGGTTGAGGCCCAGCCGCAGGCGCAGCGGCTCGCCCGGCTTGCCACGGACCTCGATCTCCCTGGCCAGGTTCATCCCCCGGCCCGCATCGGTCAGGGTGACCCGCGCCCCTCCGAGCCGAGCGATGGTGCGAAGCACGTTGGTTCGGGGTAGGTAACCCTGGCGGATCCGGTCTCCCCGCCACAAGGGCAGCGGGGCGCCGTCCCCCAAGGCGACCCGGGCGACGATCCCGGTGCCGGCCGGCACGCTGCCGGCGGTCTGGCGCTCGGCCGGGTTGGAGATCAGCCCGTGCCCGGCGGGTCCGGGGGCGCGCAGATCGACGACGTCCCCGTAGGCGTCGATCGCGGCGGTGATCTCGCCGCTGCCGATCACCGCGACCCCGAGGAAGGGCGGCGGCATGCCTGCAGGGGGGACCGGCGTCCGTGGGTCGGCGACGGAGCCGCCCGAGAGGGAGACCGCCGCGAGCACCGCGGCGGAGCCGAGCACGATGGCTGCCCTGAGGAAACGACCCACGCCGGCACGCTAGCGGCGGCGCCCTCGCGGAGGACAGGATCAACCCCTCCGTGGTGACGCTAGCCTTCGGCGCGCCGGTGGTGGCCCCGGCCCCGCCAGAGACGCGCGGCGAGGTAGCTCAGTTGGTAGAGCACACGACTGAAAATCGTGGTGTCGGCGGTTCGATTCCGCCCCTCGCCATTTGGACCGGCCAAGGAAGTCGCTGCAAAGCGGCGACTTCTTGGTGGGTCGGCGGAGATCGGGAGCCGGCTGGGCCACGCAGTTCAAGGCGCTCGGAGTCCTATAGCTCGAGCATCGCGGTGGCGACGTCTCTGGCGGACGCATCGGGAATCGCCGTCGCGGCTTGGTCGAGCACGAGCAGTCGCGCACCGGGGATCTCGCGCGCGAGCGCCTCGCCGTTACCGACGGGGAAGAACCTGTCCAAGCGACCGTGCACGACGAGCGTGGGGATCGCCAGCTGCGGTAACCGTTCGCGCCAGCGCGGCTTGCAGTCGAGCTTGGAGAACACCATGCGCAACTGATTAGCCGTGTGTACCGCAGGCTCCGAGCTCGGCGTGCGGTCCCAGATGCGCCCGGCGGTTGCGGATGCCTCGGCGGGGTCATCACCGAGGATCTCCGCGCCGACGGCGGCGAAGTCCGCCACGGAGGCCCGGTCGGACCAGTCGGGCTTCGGGCGCGAGAACAGTCGGTCCATCGCCGCCCGGTCGTGGTCGGGCAGGTCGTCATCGGGTGGGCCGGTCCCAACGGGCCGCGTCCCAGCCAGGGTGAGCTTCGCGAACGCGTCCGGATGCTCGAGCGCGGCGACCTGGGCCACCATCCCGCCGACGCTGATGCCCCCGAGGTCCGCCGGTCGCTGGTCGAGTGCCTCGGCGAGCGCCGCGGCATCGGTGGCGAGATCGCGCAGCGTGTAGGTCGGAGCCTCGGGATCGACGGTGGTTGACGCGCCGGAGTCGCGCAGGTCGTAGCGCACGACATGGCGGCCGCCGCGCGCGAGCGCCTCGCAGAGCGCATCGGACCAGGAGAGCATCGTCGTGCCACCCGCGAGCAGCACGAGCGGCGCCGCCCAGTCGCCGAAGTGCTCGATCCCGTGCGTGACGCCGTTGGCCTCAATCGTCGTCATGGAGTCCTCCCTTGTCTCCGAGAGCCTGCGCGTACTTCGGGACGAGAATCTGCCCGTGAGCGCCGCTCGCGAACCGCTGCTCGCGCACCAGGTCCAACTTCAGGTGCTCATCGAGATCCGCGAAGGGGCTGTGGCCGGCGCCGATCGCGAGGGGAACCCACATGAGCTGGTACTCGTCGATCAGGCCGAGCTTGGTCATCGACTTGGCGAAGTTCGGCCCGCCGTGGACGAGGATCGTGCCGTCGTCGTCGCGAGCCTTCAGGTTTGAGATCGCGGCGCTGAGGTCGCCGCCGAAGATCTCGGCCGGCCCCCAATCCGCGCTGTCCAAGGTGCGGGAGAAGACCGCCTTGGGCTTCTCATTCATGAATGTCGCTACCGGGCCCTCCGAGGCCATCCAGTGCGGACCCATGATCTCGTAGCTTCGCCGGCCCATCGCGTGGGTCCCGGCCTCCTCAAGAGCGTGAAGGTTCCACTCGCCGCTGTCGCCGCCGAAGAACTCGAACATCCAGTCATGCGTCCCGTCCGGGCTCGTCGCGTAGCCGTCGAAGGACAGCACCATCTTGAGGACCACTTTTCTGTTTGCCATATGGGTAGAGACCCTTGCCTGCGCCGAAAATCCTCGGTGGGGCCTCAGAGGATCCGAGCGGGCCGAGAAGTCCAAAACCCGCACGGAACCAACTGCTCCAGTCTCGAACCGGTCAGGGGGCTCCGACGCTGAAGTTCCACTTCCAGGTCACCCCTTCGGCCCCAAAGTCATTGAAGCTTCCTTTGAGCGAGTTCTGGTTGAACAGAAGGGGTCGCCGCGGGATGGTCAGGAAGTCCAGGTTCTTGGGCCCCTGATCCGTAGCGCTGCATGGGAAGCCTCCGCCTCCGGTGAAGTAGATCGTGAAGAAGGGATCGTTCAGCGCGACGGTGCCGAGATAGCGCGCCCTGCCGTAGAGAAGCTTGATCCCCGGGCCGCCGGAGTTGTCCTCGTCGACCGGCTCCGTTCCGCTTCCGGACAGAGTGCAGCCACCCATGTTCACCCCGGCGACCGTCCATTGAAGGAGGCCGTTGAAGTCGTAGCGCACGACGCCGTTCCCGAGGTACTCGCCGAAGCTGAGATGCGCCGAATCGGTGGAGCTCCAGCGTTCGACCTTCGCCGCGCCGCAGCATCCCCCGACGCCGTTGACCGAGCCCTGCCAGTCGGCTTTGATCACATAGAACTCTCTACCCGTGGAACGGCAGTTGTTGCCCTCCCTCTCCTCCTTGACTTGATGTCGGAGTCCGCGCAGGCCTCGATGTCATAGGCGCCGAGCGCAAGGTGGCGGGTGGAGACATGCAGGGTGAAGGCGTCGCGATCCGAGTCACCGGGATCGAGCTTGAGGACGTGGCGGGCGGTGACCCCGACCTTCCGTGGATGCCGCCCCGCGAACTCGGGCACCAGGTAGACGGACGTTCGCGAGCGGCGAGCCGTGGCAAGTCCCCTGTTCTTGGTCACGTGCTCGAATGAGAGGGTGGCGCTGAAGCCCTGAAAGGCGTGGTCTGAGCCGCTCGCCTCGGCCTGGGTGATGAGCAGGTCCGGCTTCCTCTGACCCTGAGCCATGGCCGACGGCGCCAGGCCGACGGCGGCGAGGGCACCAGCCGTCGCCAGAACGAGAACGGCGAGGACGGGCCGCTTCCGGGTGCACCGTTGCCACATGGAAAAACCTCCCTTCGAGCCGACCATGTGGAGGCCGACCCCGAGGTTCAGCCTCCCACTCGGGGCGGTTTGCGTCAACCCCCTGCCTCCGTCGTCTGGTCCTGCGGCTAGCGGCAAAGCGCTGGCGCTCTGCGGTCGCGGATCAGGCTGTCCAGGCGCATGCCACGCATGGGCGGGGGTGCGGCTGCGTGGTCCTCCATCGAAGCGCACATTATTGGCAAGCGCGACCTACGCCGTGAGCTGCTCAGGCCGGCCCGCCGTCGAAGCGCCGTCGAAGCGCCGTCGCAGTCGCCGGTGCCTGTGAGCGAAGAAGCGGCGGATCAGGGGGCGAAGAGGCGCCCCCGGCAGCCCCAACCGCGGTTCCCAGGCGACCCGATCCGTGATCAGGCAGCCCCCCGGCCCTGCCGGGTCGAGGTTCCGCTCGTGCTCCCAGAGCCGCTGGCTCATCATTCGCGAGCGCTCCAGAAAGCCGCGACCGGGCTCCAGCCTGACCAGCGTCAGCTCATCGTAGTCGAAGGGGATCAGGCCAAACAGCAGCAGCCAGCAGCGTCCGAGCGGCACGCCGAGTTCGACCTTGTCGGGATCGAGCTTCGTCTCGCCTCTGGGAAAGCTCATCCTCATGATCGGCCGCATCTCGTCGTTTATGCCGGCTGCGGTCGTGATCCGATCCCAGACGATTGCCGGCGGCGCATCGAGACGGGAGGCGACCCGGATCCCCGCTCCGCGGCTCTTCAGGGGCCGGCGGGGGCCGGCTTCGCCCTCTGTCAGATCAGCTCCCGCCGGGCCGACGTTCATTGCGGAGGAACGATATCGGGCCGCTTGCAGCGTCCGCGTCCCTCACTAGTTTGGATCTGATGACCGACCCCGTTCAACAGCCGCTGCTCCAGACCACGCCGGAGCGGTCTTCGTTGCGCGACCTCGACGGTGGTCAGCAGATGGATGCCATCTATGTCGTCCGTGAGCGTGAGCTGCGCCACAAGAAGAACGGCGACCCCTGGCTGCGCCTCCTCCTCGGAGATCGCAGCGGCACCCTCGAGGCCGTCTCCTGGGAGGAGCCCGAGGAGCGCTATGCGATCGCGACGCCGGGTACCGTGGTTCGCGTTGCCGGTCTGTACGAGGTCAGCGATCGCTGGGGCTCGAAGATCAAGCTCTCGGCGCTGGAGCCGGCCGAGCCCGGCAGCTACGAGCCAGGTGACCTCGCCGGTGGGCCCGAGGTCCCGCTGGAGCGCCTCGAAGGCGATCTGGAGGAGCTGATCGGGACGATCCAGGATCCCCAGCTGAGCGAGCTCCTCGCGTGCTTCTTCGGGGCCGGATCGACGGTCTCCACCCGCTTTCGCGACGCCCCTGCGGCCAAGGTCTATCACCAGGCTTACAGGCACGGATTGCTCGAGCACACCCTCTCCGTCGCCCAGGCGGTAAGTGCCGCAGCTGCCTTCTTCGGTGGCATCGACCGCGAAGTCGCCGTCGCCGGCGCCCTTCTGCACGACATCGGCAAGACCGAGGCCTACAACGATGACCCGCTGGCGATCGATCTCACCGACGCCGGCCGCCTCCAGGGAGAGATCCCGCTCGGCTACTTCCTGGTCCGCCGGCAGATCGAGGATATCCCCGGGTTCGATCCGGGGCTGGCCCAGGCGCTCCTCCACATCATCCTCAGCCACCATGGCTCCCTCGATCACGGCTCCCCGGTTCCCCCCTGCACACGCGAGGCGGTGCTCGTCCACATGATCGACAACCTTGGCGGGCGTCTCGGCAGCTTCGATCGACTCGAGCGCCAGCTGCCCGAGGGGGAGGCCTGGTCGCGCTTCGACCGTGCGATCGACGGGGCCGCCTACTTCGGCCGCCGCGCCGCCTGAGCCCCGCTCAGAATCGGTTGGCGCAGGCCTGCATCCGGTTGACGTTGCCGTTCGCCCGCTGCACGCAGCGCAGCAGCTTCTGCGGGTACGTGCCCTCCAGGTCCGTTTCGATTGGTGGAAGGAGCGCCGCACCCGACCGTCGGGTGCGGACTCGATGGCATGCTTGATCTGGCGCTGCGGCCCGCCGAGGCCGGCGGGGCCGAGTGACCGGTTGATCAACTCCACCGGCGCGACTCGAGCGGCGCCTCTCGACCCCCTGGCCGGGGCTGGACGCCTATGTGAAGGGAAGGCTGAGGCCGAACAGGGCGATCAGGATCGGCAGCGCGACGAGTGTGCCGATCGCCGCCCCTGCCAGGTAGGCGATCAGTGCCGGCCCTCCACGCAGGCGCTCGACCGCGCCGAGGTCGAAGTTGATCTCCATCACGAACCTCCTTCGTCGGGCCGATTGGGTCAGCTGACGGGCTGGCGCTGAACAAGCCGTGCCGCCGGCAGGGTAGCCGCGGGCACGGCTGGGACTTCGCCGCCACTGCGCCCGAGCCTCCCGCGGACACGCAAAATGCGGGAAATGGAGGGTCCGCACGGGGGGATCGCAAGGGCGCCCGGACTATCCTCCTTCTCCGTGGCGAAGGACACCGAAAAGCTGATCCGCCAGCTCTCGCTGATCTCCTTCCTGATGGCCCAGGGGAGGCCGGTCTCGGCGCTGGAGATCAAGCGCGAGGTCGAGGGCTACAGCGACATGAACGACGATGCCTTTGCGCGGCGCTTCTACGCCGACCGCGCCGAGCTGGAGAGCCTCGGGATCGAGCTCGGGGTCGAGAAGCCGGGGGAGGGATTCTTCGAGGCCGAGCTCTACTCGCTGCCGCCGGAGAACTTCTACCTGCCGGCGATCAAGTTCTCCGACAACGAGCTGGCGGCGCTGCGAACCGCGCTCTCGCTTCTGACCGAGGGCGGCTTCGCCTACGCCGAGCCGCTGCGGCTCGCCCTCCAGCAGGTCGCCTGGGGCCACCCCAACCCGCTCAGCGAGGCCGAGCGGGCGCCGGTCGAGATGGCGATGACGGCCTCGGCGGGAGGGCGCGACCTCTCGCAGCGGCTCTCGAAGATCGAGACGGCGATCTCGCGGCGCAAGACGATCGAGTTCACCTACTACACGATGGAGCGAGACGACACCGCGGCGCGAAAGGTGGACCCCTTCCACCTCGTCTTCCGCGGTGGTCAGTTCTACCTGATCGGCTACGCGCACGAGCGCGACGCCGTCCGGGTCTTCCGGCTTTCGCGTATCCGTGGGAAGGTCGGCTACGCGTCGAAGGCGGAGCACGACTTCACGCCCCCGGAGGACTTCGATCGCCGCGACTACGCCCAGCGGGCCGACTGGCAGCTGGGGGAGCTGTCCGGAACGGCGAAGATCTGGGTCCGCGACCGGATCGCCTGGCTGGTCGAGCGCGACTTCGGCGAGTACGGCAACCTGCGCCCGGCGGTGAAGGCCGACAAGGCGCCGGGCAAGGGGACGATCTTCGAGACCTCCTACGCCAACCAGCGCGAGCTGATCGCCTGGGTGCTGCGCTGGCGCCAGAACGCCGCGGTGCTCGAGCCGCCTCCCCTTCGCGATCAGGCCGAGTCCCGGCTGGCCCTGCTCCGCGACCGGCACGCGAACGGCTTCGAGCCGGCGAAGACGGTCGATCGCCCGTTGCGCTCCGGAGGCCCGCGCCGGGCGCGGTCCAACGGCCGCGGCGAAGCCGCGATCCGCCCCGAGCGCTTCGCGCGGCTGGTCACCCTCGCCGGGCAGCTGATCGAGTCGGCGAAACGAGGCGAGAGGCTGCGGGTCGCCGACGTCACCAAGCGGCTGAAGCTGAGCGCGGAGGAGCTGGCCGAGGACATCGAGGTGCTCAACGTCGTCAACTTTGGCGGCGGCACCTACGTGCTGTACGCCGAGATCCAGGGCGAGGAGATCGAGGTGGACTCCGAGCCCTACGGCGATAACTTCGCCCGCCCGGCGAGGCTGCTGCCGCTTGAGGCAAAGGCGCTGATCGCCGCCATCGACTTGTTCGGCGACCACCTCCCGCAGACCGGGCTGCAGACCGCCCGGGGCAAGATCGTCGGGGCGCTCGGCCACGATCCCTCCGAGGAGGGTCTGGAGATCGCCAAGGAGGGCGGCAGCGACAGCGAGGTGGCGAGGATCGTCAACGAAGCGATCGCCGAGCGATCCGTTCTCGAGCTCCACTACTACAAGGAGAACGAGGACCAGTTCACCAAGCGCGCGGTCGAGCCCTACCGCCTCGAGAACGGCAAGGAGGGCTGGTACGTCGAGTGCTACGACCTCGGGCGCGAGGCGATCCGCCACTTCAAGCTCGACCGGGTCAAGGAGGCGAAGGTCTCCGGCGATTCCTTCGAGCCGCGACCCGAGGTCGAGGAGATGGCCGGGGTCGAGGGCTGGATGACCGACGGCGAGGTCCCGGCGGCGAGCGTCGCCCGGGTCTGGGTCTCGCCCGACCGGGCGAGATGGCTGCGCGAGGAGCGGACCGTGGTCGAGGAGCTGGCCGACGGCGCTGTGGTCGTCGAGCTGCCCTACGCCGGAACTTCCTGGCTGGTCAGGGAGATCCTTCGCGGTGCCGGCGATCTGGTCGTGCTCGAGCCCACCGACGCGCGCGCGGCGATTGCCGAGGAGCTGACCGCCTGAGCAAGGCCTCCGACGTAGCGCCGGGCCATCCGGAGGTCGAGCGGATCGTCGCGCCCAACCCCGGGCCGATGACGCTCGGTGGAACCAACACCTATCTCTACGGCGCCGCCCCCTGCCTGGTGATCGACCCCGGGCCGGATGACGAAACCCACCTCGATGCGGTTCGTTCGGCAGCCGAGCGCAGGGGAGGTCTTGGTGCCGTCCTGCTCACCCACTCCCACGCCGACCACGCCGCCGGCGCTCCGGGACTGGGCACAGAGGTGATCGTCCCGGCCCCGGGCGAGGTCCGCGGCGGCCTGCGGGCGTTGGCGACGCCCGGGCATGCCACCGATCACGTCTGCTTGATCAGCGACGACGGGGTCTGCTTCAGCGGTGACCTCGTTCTCGGGGTCGGCTTCAGCATTGTCCCCCCCGACGGCGGCTCGCTGGCCGCCTACATGCAGTCGCTCGAAGTCCTCCAGGCGGAAGAGGTCGAGTTGATCTGCCCGGGACATGGTCCCTGGATCGCCGACCCGGCGAAGAAGCTGTGCGAGTACGTCGAGCACCGGACGATGCGGGAGCGGCGCCTGCTCGCCGCGCTCGATCGCGGCGAGCGCTCGCGGGATGCGCTGCTGGCCGAGGTTTGGGACGATGTCTCGGCCGAGCTGCGACCGGTGGCTGAGCTGACCATGCAGGCACATCTGAGCAAGCTCGCCGCCGAGGGGCGGCTACCGGAGGGGATCGCCTGAGCTCGGGCAGGGTCCAGAGCGCTGTGCGAGCCGGCCTGCTGCTCGCCGGCACCGGTGCTGCGCTCAGCGTAGCGGCCGCGGCCGCGGCCTGGCATCGGCTGATGCGCCGGCCGCTGCCCCGGACGGAGGGCGTCCTGCGCCCGGGGGGGATCGGGGCTCGGGTCGAGATTGCCAGGGATCGCTGGGGCGTTCCGCATGTCAGCGCATCGGCCCGCCCCGACCTCTGGTTCGGGCAGGGCTTCGTCCATGCCCAGGACAGGCTCTGGCAGATGGACTTCTACCGCCGGGTCGCCTGCGGCCGGCTCTCGGAGATTGCCGGCGAGGGCGGGGTGCCGAGCGACCGGCTGATGCGCACCCTGGGGATCCACCGCCTTGCCGAGCGCGAGGCGGATGGGCTGGACCCCACGCTCCGCGCTGGGCTCGAGACCTACTGCGCCGGGGTCAACGCCGCACACGGCACCCTCCGCGCCCTCCCTTTCGAGTTCGGGGTCCTCAGGCTCCGTTTCGAGCCCTGGCGTCCGGTGGACATCCTCAGCCTCGGGAAGCTGCTCTCTTTCGGGCTCTCCACGAACTGGGAGCGCGAGCTGCTGCGGGCTGACATGGTGCGGGCTCTGGGGGCGGAGCTGACCGCGCGCCTCGACCCCGCCTACCCGGCCGAGAACCCGATCGCCACCCAGGATCGCTGGAGCGGGGACGGGCTCGCCCTGGTCGAGCAGATCGACGCCGTCCGCAGGGCACTGGGAATGTCCGTCGAGGCCGGAGGCTCGAACAACTGGGCGGTGAGCGGGGCGCTCAGCTCGACCGGCGGCCCGCTGATCGCCGGCGATCCCCACCTCTGCCCGAGCATGCCCGGAATCTGGCACCAGATCAGCCTCGCCGAGGGGGGGCGACACGCAGCCGGTGCGGGGATGGCCGGGCTGCCGGGTATCTACATGGGGCAGTACGATGACGTCGTATGGACCTTCACCAACCCCGTCGCCGCCGTCCAGGATCTGTTCATCGAGCGGATCGAAGGGGACCGCTACCTGTTCGCGGGGGAGGGGCTGGCGCTCGCCGAGCGCGAGGAGGAGATCACCGTCAAGGGCCGCGCTCGACCGGAGAGGCTGGTGGTGCGCTCAACCCACCACGGGCCGC
>JBBRHQ010000028.1:0-16288 GCA_038222365.1 Solirubrobacterales bacterium | reverse complement strand
GTTCGGTGGCCGGGTGATCCAGGGAGCGCCCATCCACGGCAAGGACGCGGAGGTCAGCCACGACGGCCGCACCGTCTACACGGGGCTGCCCAGTCCCTTCGTCGCCGGCCGTTACCACTCGCTGATCGCCGACCCGGAGGCGATTCCCGAGTCGCTGGAGGTCACCGCCACCCACGAGGACGTGGTGATGGGAGTGCGGCACCGCGAGCTGCCGGCGGAGGGGGTGCAGTTCCACCCCGAGTCGGTGTTGACCCCGATGGGCAAGAAGCTGCTCGAGAATTTCCTCTCGAACGACAGATGAGTCCCGCTCAGACGCCCAGCCCGTAGCATCGCTGCCGTGCCCAACGAGATCCTCACCCGCGCCATCGAGGCGATCTGCGATGGCGATCACCTGACCGCCGATCACGCCTCGGTGGTGCTCGCCGAGATCATGGAGGGCCGCGCCGAAGAGGTGCAGACCGGTGCCTTCCTGGTTGCGCTTCGGGCCAAGGGGGAGACGGTTCCGGAGCTGGTGGGGCTGGCACGGACGATGCGCGCACTGGCGGTGCCGGTGAGAGCCGACCGCGCCGATCTTCTCGATACGGCGGGGACCGGTGGCGGCCCCTCGACTTTCAACGTCTCGACCGCGGCGGCGCTGGTCGCCGCCGGCGCCGGCTGCGCCGTGGCCAAACATGGCAACCGCTCCAACACCAGTCGTTGCGGCTCCGCCGACCTGCTGGAGGCGCTCGGCGTCTCGATCGAGCTGACCCCGGAGCAGGTGGGGCGATGCATCGACGAGGTCGGCTTCGGCTTCATGTTCGCCCAGCGCCACCACAGCTCGATGGCGCACGTGGCGGGGATCCGCAGGGATCTGGCGGTGCGGACGATCTTCAACTTCCTCGGTCCGCTGACCAACCCGGCGGGTGCCGGCCGCCAGCTCCTCGGGGTCTCCGACCGCCGCTACCAGGAGACGATTGCCGAGGCGCTGGTCGGCCTCGGCAGCGAGCGCGCCCTGGTGGTTGCCGCCGAGGATGGCCTCGATGAGATCTCGGTCTCCTCGCCGACCAGGGTGATCGAGGTCAGCGAGGGGGGCACCGAGGAATGGTTCGCCGAGCCTGACGCTTACGGCCTGGGGCGGGCGCCGCTGGCGGCGGTCGCGGGGGGATCGCCCCAGGAGAATGCCGCGACGGTGCGAGCGGTGCTGGAGGGCAGGGAGGGGCCGGGCGCCGATCTCGTCCTGCTCAACGCGGGCGCCGCGATCTACCTCGGCGCCGGCACCGAGGACGTCGAGGCGGGAGTCGCCGCCGCCAGGGATGCGATCACCTCCGGGGCGGCTTTGGAGATTCTGGACCAACTGGTCTCGACCACTGTCGAGATGGCGGCCAACGTCTAGGGTTCCGGCCGCCAAGTGGGAATCATCGAGCAGCTCATCTCCGCCGCCCGCGAGGGCGTCGAGCGCCGTCGCGATCAGGTGCCGGAGGCCGAGCTGGAGGCCCAGCTCCGCAACCGCTCCGAGGACGACCGGCCGTTCGCCGAGGCGCTGGTGCGCCCCGGGCTCTCGCTGATCGCCGAGTTCAAGCGGCGCTCGCCGAGCGCCGGAGAGATCGCCCCCGGGACCGACCTCGCCGCCCAGGTCGGAGCCTACGAGCGCGGCGGCGCGGCGGCGCTCTCGGTCCTCACCGACGAGACGCACTTCGGCGGATCCCTCGACGACCTGCGGGAGGCGAGGCACGCCTCGGGCCTGCCGATCCTGCGCAAGGACTTCGTCGTCGACCGCTATCAGCTCTACGAAGCCGCCGCCGGGGGCGCCGACGCGGTGCTGCTGATTGCCCGCGTGCTCGACGACGACGCCCTGGAGCGACTGCAGGCGGATGCGGAGGGGCTCGACCTCGACTGCCTGGTCGAGGTCCACGACGCCGGGGAGCTCGAGCGCGCCCTCGAGCAGGGCGCGGAGGTGATCGGCATCAACAACCGCGATCTGGACTCCGGCGCCGTCGACGTCGCCACCACATACGAGCTGATGCCCGACGTCCCGGCCGGGACGGCAGTGGTCGCCGAGAGCGGCATCTCGGATCGTTTCCAGCTCGACGAGCTCGAACGGGTCGGAGTCGACGCGGTGCTGATCGGGGAGGCGTTGATGCGGGCCGCCGACCCCGAGTCGAAGACCCGCGAGCTGACCGGCAGCGACGATGGAACGCGCGAGCATCAGCTCCCATAGGTGTTTTGCCGGCGCGGTGTTAGCGCCGGCACAGGCATGTAAGGCGGCGAAGCCGCCGCAAGTAATTCCCGTTTGCCGGCGCGGCTCGCATGACGCCGGCACAGGCATGTAAGGCGGCGTAGCCGCCGCAAGGTGTTCCGGAAGTGCAGGCGCCGCCATCTTTAGAAACTCTTTCGCGCTCGTTTAGAAACCCCACAGCGCCGTCTCCGATCATCTCCCGCGATGAGCAGGGTCAAGGGCTTCCTCCGCACCTCCTTCGGGTCCGCCGTTCTCGGCGGCGCGATCGTCGCCGCAATCGGGTTGCTGGCGATCTCGGCCGGCTGGGTCGATGCCGGCGGAGGCGGAACGACGATCTCCGCGGCGCCGCTCGCGGCCCCGGCCGTCGACACTCACGACGGCGGATCCGCCAACACGGTCAATCAGATCTACCAGCGCGACGGCCAGGGGGTGGCCTTCATCCAGGCGCAGCAACCGGCGCGCCAGGCTTCCCCGTTCGACCCCTTCGGTGGGTCCGGCGGCGGCATCGCCACCGGCTCGGGCTTCCTCCTCGACACCGACGGCCACGTGCTGACCAACAACCACGTCGTCTCCGGCTCGAAGCAGATCCAGGTCAAGCTCGGCGATTCCGAGACGACCTACGACGCTCAGGTGGTCGGCACCGACCCGGCCACCGATCTGGCGCTGCTGAAGATCGACGCTCCCGCCGACCAGCTTCACCCGCTCGCTCTGGGCGACTCCTCGAAGATCGAGGTCGGCGATCCGGTCGTCGCGATCGGCAACCCGTTCGGCCTCGACCGCACCGTGACCAGCGGCATCGTCTCCGCCCTGCAACGCCAGATCCAGGCGCCCAACGGCTTCGCGATCTCCAACGTGATCCAGACCGACGCGGCGATCAACCCCGGGAACTCGGGCGGTCCGTTGATCGACGCCGCCGGGCAGGTCGTCGGGATCAACTCCCAGATCGAGACCGGCGGAAGCGGCCGCGGCAACGTCGGCATCGGCTTCGCGATCCCGATCAACACCGCGCGTGACGTGATCAGCCAGCTCGAGTCCAGTGGTCAGGTCGAGCACGCGTTCCTGGGGATCACCGGAGCGACGATCGACTCCACCCTCTCGCAGGCGGTCAACCTGCCCGTATCCAGCGGCGTGCTCGTCCAGGACGTCGTCCAGGGCGGCCCCGCCGACAAGGCCGGGATCAAGGGTGGCGACACCTCGGCGACGATCGACGGCGCCAGCCTCAGCCTCGGCGGCGACATCATCACCGCGATCAATCACAAGGAGGTCTCCTCGATGGATGAGGTGGTCACCATCGTCAACGGCGCCAAGCCGGGCGAGAAGATCGACGTCTCCGTGCTTCGCGGGGGCTCGACCAAGACCGTCACCGTCACCCTCGGCGATCGTCCGAACTCGGTCAGAGACTCCGCTTCCTCGACGCCGAACGGCCCCTAGGAATCGAGGCCGAGGGCCGCGAGCCGCGCCCGGGCTGCCGCCGCGCCGACCGCATTGCCCTTGGCCATGTGAATCGTCTCCGCCTCGCGGGCGGCGGCGATTGCTTCGTCCGGGCGCTCGCCCAGGGCGTGCACCTCGGAGAGGGCAATCAACGCGTCTCCGTGAGCAAGGGTGAACTCGCTTCCGCTTGCCAGGGCGACCGCCTCGACGCCAAGTTTGGCAGCGGCAGGGCGCTCGTCGGCTCGGGCGAGCAGCAGAGCGCGAACCACCCTTCGCTTCACCTGCCACTCCAGGTCGGCGGGCGCCGGCCATCGGTCGATCTCCTCAGTGAGCGCGAGGGCATCGTCGTAGCGCTCTTGGTCATAGACGACGCGCGCCAGATCCACCGCGACGGTCGAGAGGAACCAGTAGTCGCCGATCTTGATAAATGCTTGCTTGGCGGCGAGCAGATGCTGCTCGGCTGCCCGCGGATCGCCGCCAAGGGAGTCAACGTAGGCGCTCAGCAAGCTGTGGATCCCGACCTGCCACGTCAGGCCGAGGTCCTGGGTATGGCGGAGGCTCTCGGCGACGCGCTGCCTCGCCTGCTCGATCTTTCCCGCCAACGCCTCTTGAAGTACCAGGAACCCGTTGACGTTGGCGACCATGATCTGGTGTCCCTGGGCATCTTCGAGGATCCGGGACAAGCGCCGGATCGCGTCAGACACCTGGGCAGGGCCCGCATAAAGGCAGAAACCGTACTCGCCCATCGCCCACGCCTCCTCTCGCTTGCTGTCGGCGCGGCGGGCGTGTTCGGCGGCGCGAACGGTTGCCTCACTTGCCTGCTGGAGCAGGCCTCTCAGGTAGAGCACCTCCGCGAGCGCGGTCCAAGCGCGGGAGAGCCCCTGATCATCGCCCAGCCCCTGCAGCGCATCGATTGCTTCGCGCGCCTCACCGCCAAGCGCGTCGAGGTCGACGGAGGTGGGGTCGGTGTACAGGGCGAGGTTGCTCCGTTTGATCTTCGCGCTCCACTCCACGCCCTCCTCGCCGGCGATCCGGGCCCGCCCCTCCGCTTCGGCGAGCGCCCTCTCGGCCCGCCCGAACTCTCCGACCTCGAACAGCGCGTAGCCGAGGTCGGAGAAGAGGCGCGGCGCCTTGGCGTCGTGAGGGCCGAGGAGGGAGGAGCCACGTTCCAGCAACGCGACCGCCGCGGGCATGTCTCCTCGTCCGAAGGCTCGGCGGCCAGCGAGCGCCAGATGGTCCGCGGCGCGGGTTGCGAGTTCGGCCGCGTCCTCGGGATCCGAACCTGTCTCGAGCCGGTAGTGATGGGCTCGCTCGAGGTGGTGGCCGCTGATCTCCGGGTACTCCCCGGACCGGAACCGGCCCTCGACCCAATCGACGAATCGCTCGTGCAGAGAGGCTCGGAGCGAATTGGGAACCGCCCGGTAGGCGGCCTGCTGGATGAGGATGTGGTGGAAGCGGAACCCGTCATCGCCACCCGGCAGCGAACGCGCCGGGGTGAGGAGCTCCTTGCGCACCAGCTCGGCCAGATGCCTGGGGACGAAGGTTCGAGCCTCCTCGGGAAGCATCTGCTCGACCGCGTCCTCCCAGAACTCCTTACCGATCACCGCCGCTCGGTCGATCGCAGCCCGCTCGCCGGGCCCGAGGCGGTCGAGGCGCGCGCTGAGTAGTGCCTGGATCGTCGGGGGGATGGGCATCTCGCCGGCCGGGGCACCATGCTCGCTGAGCATCGCCAGAATCTGACCGAGGAAGAGTGGATTCCCCTCGGCCGCGGCCTGGGCCCGCCCGCGGGTCTCCGGGTCGAGATCCGGAGCCAGGCCCGCGATCATCTGCTCCGCCTCGACCTCGGAGAGCTGGTCGAGCAGAATCGAGCTGACGTTCTGCTTCCCGATCGCCCAGGTTGGGCGCTCCTCGAGCAGCTCCAGGCGGGCCAGGCAGAGGATCAGCAACGGAATCTCCCGACATCGTTCCGCCAGGTAGGAGATCAGGTCCAGCAGGGTCGGCTCCGCCCAGTGCACGTCCTCGAAGACCGCGACCACCGGACGCTGCGCGGCTGCTGATTCGAGCAGCCTGCGAAATCCGACGAAGACCTCCTCGCGGCTGCTCGGACCCTCGCCATCGACAAGCGCCTCGCCAACCGCCTCTGCCAGGCGCCCGGCCTCATCCTCGGCGGTGAAGATCTCACCAACGGAGCGTTCGGCGGTCAGCTGTCCAAATATCTCGCGAAGCGGCCAGAAGGTGATCCCGTCGCCGTAGGGGAGGCAGCGGCCGGCGACGACGGTTGCCTCGCCCCCAGCCCGAGCTGCAAGTTCCTCGGCAAGTCTCGACTTCCCGATTCCGGCGGGGCCCATGATCGTGACCAGATGCGCGGTGCGTTCCACGGCGGCGCGCCGCAGCCCTCGCAGAAGCTGGTCCATCTCGCCTTCGCGCCCCACGATCGGGACATCGGGCGGGCGCGAGAGCGGGGCCGGCTCCGCAGCCAGCTCGACCAGCCGCCAGCCACGGGGCGGGCCTTCGACGAGCTCGATCCGTCCCGCGCCGGCAAGCAGCGGGCGGACCTGCTCCGAGACAAGGGTCTCGCCCGGTGAGGTGGCGTCAACGAGTCCGGCGGCGACCCTCACGGGTTCCTCGGCCGAGATCGGCAACGGCCCCCCGGCGAGGATCTCGCCTGTGGCGACGCCGATTCGGGGGGGTGGCGATGCGGCGCCCGCTGAGCGCCTGGTCAGCTCCGCCGAGGCCCGCAGGGCCCGGAGCGCGTCGTCCTCGTGCGCGAGGGGGACGCCGAAAACTGCCATTGTCCGCGAGCCGAGGACGCTCTCGATGCTGCCTCCGTGGCGCTCGACCACCGCCTTGGTCGCATCCAGCTCCCGCTCGTCGGTTCGACGCCGGGACTCGGCATCGTCGTCGGCGAGGGCCTCCCTCTCGATCACCATTACGGTTACGGTCTTGCGGCTCTCCGGGGGTCGCGAAGCGATCTCGGCCGCCGCCTGTGCCTTCGCCGGTACCTGACGGCCTTCCGCTGCGGCCCGGCTGGCCACGCCGGGCTGGTCGAGCTCCGGATCATGGTTGAGGATCGCGCGCTGTAGCTCCTGAAGGGGTTGACCGGGAGAAATACCCAGCTCGTCGATCAGCGACCTGTGCATCAGCGCATATGCATCCAGCGCCTCGGCCTGCCGCCCGGTCCGGTAGAGGCAGGTCATCAGCTGGCCGCGGAGGCGCTCGCGCAATGGATGGGCGGCGACCAAGCCCTCCAGCTCCGCGATCAGCTCCGCCTCCCGGCCGAGGGCGAGGTCGGCTTCGAACCGCTCCTCGACCGCGACCAGGCGAAGCTCCTCGAGGCGAGCGATCTCGGCCTGGGCAAATGGGTCATAGGTGAAATCGGCGAGCGCCGCCCCTCGCCACATGGCGAGAGCCCTGCGCAGCCCCTCGGCCGCTCCCTGTGCGTCTCCGCGGCCCAGAGCGTTCCTCGCGGTCTCCGTCTGGCGCTCGAATCGATCCGCGTCGAGTGCCTCATCCTCCACGGTGAGGGAGTAGCCGCCAGGGCGAGACGGCAGCAGTCGGCTCGGGGCCCGCCGTCGGCGCTCTGGCTCGAGTACGCCGCGCAACCCCGTGACGTAGACCTGCAGGGCGTTGGAAGCCGTCTTCGGTGGGCGCCCGCCCCAGATCTCCTCGATCAGCAGGTCGGTGGAGACAATCTGGTTGGGATGGACGATCAGGATGCCCAACAGGGTTCGCTGCTTGGCCGCGGTCAGGGAGAGGGGGCGTCCCTGATCACGAACCTCCAGCGGTCCAAGTATGCGGAACTCCATAGCTCCTCCGAATCTGAAGGTATCAGCAAGCGCCATTCGGCTTAAGTCGGTCTTAAGTCAGCCTTTTGCCCTCGCCTCGACCTTAGATCCTCTTCCGCAAGCCAATCGAGGGAGCAGCAACCATGCGCATGTCAACCAGCCTCAAGATCGGACTCCCGATTGCGGCCATTTGCGCCGTGCTGGCGCCCTTTGCGCCCGCCTCGGGGGACGTCATCCTCCACCGCGACCCGGCCGCCGCGGTTCCTTTCGTCGCCGACGTCGGCGGGACGGACGGCCAACCCGTGTTGCACCGCGACGGGACCGCCGCGGTACCTTTCGTGGCCCAGGTGGGCCCGGACCCGCTCGCCGCGGGTGACGGCTTCGATTGGGGTGACGCTGCGCTCGGCGCCCTGGCCGGGGGGTTGCTGGTCCTGCTCGGCACGCTCGCCGTCCGAGCGCTGGGAGGGCGCTCGTCGCGGCCTCGGGGCGCCGGGTTCGCCGGCGGCGCCCAGCGGGTGCGCTGAGCGCGGCGCGGCGATCGATCGCGGCCGGGTCCAGGGACCGGCCGCATTCGACCGCTCCCGTACCCTTGAGCGGGTGCGGGTGAAGATCTGCGGGATCACCGATTTTGAAGACGCGGCCGCTGCGGTCGACCTGGGCGCCTGGGCGATCGGGCTGATCCACCATGGGGCGAGCCCGCGGTACTGCGAGTCGGGAAGGGCCGCGGAGATCGGGGCCGCCTTTCGTCGCCGCTGCGAGGTCGCCGGGGTGTTCGTCAACCCGACCCTGGATGAGGTCGCCGGGGCGGTCGAGAACGCCGGGCTGACGATCGTCCAGCTGAACGGCGAGGAGGGGCCGTCGCTTTGCGCCGAGATCGCGCGGCGCACCGGGGCGAAGGTGGTTAAGGCGATCCACCTCTCCAGCGGCGCCGACCTGCAGGCGGCGGAGGCCTACCCGACCGACTTTCACATCTTCGACTCGCGTCGCGGCGCGCTCCGTGGCGGCACCGGCCGGGCCTTCGACTGGACCCTGCTCCGCGGCTGCCGCTCCTCGGTGCCGACGATCGTCGCCGGCGGCCTGCGGCCCGAGAACGTCGGCGAGGCGATCGAGGTGACGCGTCCCTTCGCGGTCGACGTCGCCAGCGGGGTCGAGGCCGAGCCGGGTCGCAAGGACCGGGCTCTGTTGGCCGCATTCTTCGAGGCCGCGAGCGCGGCCAGTCCCGCGGCCGCATGACCGAGGGCACCGAGGTCGAGGTGAGGTTCGGCCCCTACGGGGGCCGCTACGTCCCGGAGACCCTGATCCCGGCCCTCGACGAGCTCACCTCCGCCTGGGCGCAGGCCCGCGACGATCCGTCCTTCCGCGAGCGCCTGGCGCCGCTCCAGCGCGACTTCATCGGCCGCCCGACACCGCTCTACCGGGCCGATCGACTCTCCGAGGTGATGGAGAGGACCGTCTACCTGAAGCGGGAGGACCTCGCCCACACCGGGGCCCACAAGATCAACAACGCCGTCGGCCAGGCGCTGCTGGCGCAGCGGATGGGCAAGCCGCGGGTGATCGCCGAGACCGGTGCCGGTCAGCACGGGGTCGCCACGGCGACCGCATGCGCTCTTCTCGGCCTCGAATGCGTCGTCTACATGGGGTCGGAGGACATTCGTCGCCAGGCGCCCAACGTGGAGCGGATGGCCCTGCTTGGCGCCGAGGTGGTGCCCGTCGAGGCCGGCGCCAGGACGCTGAAGGAAGCGGTCAGCGCGGCGATCCGCGATTGGGTCGCCAACGTCGCCTCGACCCATTACGTGATCGGCTCCGCGGTCGGCCCGGCTCCCTTCCCGGCTCTGGTCCGCGATCTCCAGCGGGTGATCGGCGACGAGGCCCGCGACCAGGCGCTGGCCGCGGAGGGGCACCTGCCGGGGCGGGTGATCGCCTGTGTCGGCGGAGGTTCAAACTCGATCGGGACGTTCACCGCGTTCCTCGAGGACGAGGTCGCGCTGATCGGAGTCGAGGCGGCCGGAGAGGGAATCGAGAGCGGCCGCCACGGAGCCTCTCTGGGAGCCGGCCGCACGGGGGTTCTTCACGGCTCGCTCTCTTCGGTGATCTCCGATCCCGAGGGGCAGATCCTCGAGGCGCACTCGGTATCCGCCGGACTCGACTATCCGGGGGTCGGGCCGGAGCACGCCTCGCTGCGCGACAGCGGCCGAGCCAGCTACTTCTCGGTCACCGATCAGCAGGCGCTGGCGGCCTTCCACCGGCTCTGCCGGCTGGAGGGAATCATCCCGGCACTCGAGTCCGCCCACGCGATCGCCTGGCTGCTGGAGAATCCCCATCCCCGGCACGCCAGCAACCCCGGCACGCCCGGACGCGAAGCGGAGGACATGCCGGGTTTTGATCTCGTTTGCCTCTCGGGTCGAGGCGACAAGGACCTGGCCGAGGTCTCGGCGCTCAGTGGGGGCTGAGGCGATCGCGGCCGCCTTCGGGTCGGCTCGGGAAGAGGGCCGCGCCGCGCTGATGCCCTACATGATGGGGGGCTTTCCCGACCAGGCGGGCTCGGTGGCGATCGCGACCGCCTATGCCGACTCCGGTGGCGATCTGATCGAGCTGGGCGTCCCCTTCTCCGATCCGCTCGCCGACGGGCCGGTGATCCACGCTGCGGCGAGCGCCGCCCTCGACGCCGGCGCGACCCTTTCCTCGGTGCTCGAGACCTGCGCGGCTGTCGCCGACCGGATCCCGGTTGCGCTGATGGTCTATTCGAACATGATCCTCGCGGCCGGCGTGGAGAGCTTCGCCGAGCGGGCGGCGGCGGCGGGCGCGGCGGGGGTGATCGTCCCCGACCTGCCGCTCGGTGAAGCCGAGGAGATCGGCCAGGCGCTGGCCGTCGCGGGCCTCGCCGCCATCCCCCTGGTGGCGCCCACCACCCCGGCCGATCGCCGCGAGCGGATCTGCGAGGAGGCAAGTGGATTCATCTACGTGGTCTCCGACGTCGGCACCACCGGCGAGCGGGCCGAGATGCCGGCGGAGCTCTCCGCCCTGATCGACGCGGTCAAGCACCGCGCCGAGGTGCCGGTCGCGGTCGGTTTCGGGATCGGTTCACCGGAGCAGGCCGCCGAGGTCGGCGAGCTCGCCGACGGGGTGATCATCGGCAGCCGCCTGGTGCGGCTGGTCACCGAGGCCGAGGACATCGACGCGGCCCGCCTGGCGGTCTCGGACTTCCTCGGCCGCACACGTGACGCCCTCACCAACTAGGATTGCCGCGCAATGGGACTGGTCGTCACCCTCTTCCTCGCCTTGGTTGCGACGACCCTCTCCTACGCGATCGGCCAGGGAGGGCCGGTGGCCGGGCTGGTCTTTCTCACGGTGCTGTTCATCGGCGCCGCGCTGCGGGTATCGAAGCCGCTGATCGAGAAGCTCAAGCCCTAGTCGCGATCACCATCAGGTAATCGGCGGGGATCACCAGGGCACGGTCGCCGGCGATGTTGGAGCGCTCCAGCAGCGCCCGCAGATCGGCTTCCAGCTCATCCTCGCCCTCGGGCCCGACCCGCTCGAAGGCGACCTTGGTGGGGCCGAAGTTCGTCCGGAAGAACTCGAGCCAGTGATCGACCGAGTAGAAGCGCTGCATCAGGGTGCGACGGGTCGTCTGGAGGTCGGAGATGCCATCTCCGAACAGCTCGCGAAGGCGCTCCTCTGTCCCCCAGAGGATCGGCGGATCGACGCCGGGGGGAAGGGGAGCGTGCTTGGCCGTGGTCATGAACATCTGCCCGACGAAGCCGTCCGGGACCCAGTTCGCCATCCCCACACGCCCTTCTGGCTTGCATACACGCAGCAATTCGGATGCAGCCTTGTGCTGGTCCGGCGCGAACATCGCTCCGTAGATCGAGAGCACCACGTCGAAGCTCTCGTCCTCGAAGGGAAGCTCCTCAACATCGCCCTCGACAAAATCGATCTCCAGGCGCTCGGCTTCGGCTCGCTCACGGGCACGCTCCAGCAGGGCCGGAACGAAGTCGGCGCCCGTGGTGTTCCCCCACGCCCGGCGGGCAGCGGCGATCGCGCCATTACCGCTGCCGCAGGCGACGTCGAGAACCCGATCGCCGGGAAGGATCTCGAGCTCCTCGGCCAGCCCCTCCGCAGTCGACATGACCAGCCCGGCGACCATCGAGAAGTCTCCCTCGGACCAGACCTTCTGCTGGATCTGCTTCACGGCTCCCAGATCGATCTCTTCACTCATCGGGCTCTCCTTCGGGTCGGATGGCGACGGGTCCTCTCGGATTCTGACGTGCGTGGGCCCGTGGCGTTACTCTGCCGCCCAACGAGATGGAGGCTCCGGGATGCGCATCGGTGTACTGACTGGAGGCGGCGACTGCCCCGGGCTGAACGCCGTGATCCGGGCGATCGTCCGCAAGGGCGCCGGGGTGTACGGGCACGACTTCGTCGGCTATCGCGACGGGTGGCGGGGGCCGTTGGAGGGCGAGAGCCGCCCGCTGGGGATCGCCGAGGTGCGCGGAATCCTGCCGCGTGGCGGGACCATTCTCGGCTCCTCGCGGACCAATCCGATCGGCGAGCCGGACGGGGTCGAGCGACTGCGGACGAACCTCTCCGAGGACGGGGTCGACGGTCTGATCGCGATCGGCGGCGAGGACACGCTCGGGGTCGCCCGCGCCCTGGGCGAGGCCGGGATCAACGTGGTCGGGGTCCCGAAGACGATCGACAACGACCTCGGAGCGACCGACTACACCTTCGGCTCCGATACCGCAGTAAACACCGCGTTGGCGGCGATCGATCGCCTCCACACGACCGCCGAGAGCCACCACCGGGTGCTGATCGTCGAGGTGATGGGCCGCCACGCGGGCTGGATCGCCTTCCATGCCGGCCTCGCCGGAGGGGCGAACGTGATCCTGATCCCCGAGGAAAAGTTCGACATCGAGCGGGTCTGCAACTACATCGAGCTGCGCTTCAAGAGCCAGTACGCACCGATCATCGTCGTCTCCGAGGGCGCAGAGCCGGACGGCGGCATCCCCGAGGCCGACGAGGCGCCGACCGACGCCTTCGGCCACGCTCGCCTCGGGGGAATCGCCCACTGGCTCGAGGGCGAGATCGGGCGCCGCACCGGGGAGGAGGCCAGGGCGACCGTGCTGGGGCACGTCCAGCGCGGTGGCACCCCGACCGCCTTCGACCGTGTCCTCGCCACCCGCTTCGGGCTGCACGCGATCGACGCCGCCCACCGGGGCGCCTGGGGGAAGATGACCGCGCTGCGGGGAACCGCGATCGAGCTGGTGGACCTCTCGGCGGCGACCGCGGAGCTGAAGCTGGTCCCCGAGTCGCTCTACCGCGAGGCCGAGGTGTTCTTCGGCTGAGGCGCGCGGGCGCCCTTGCCGGGATCCTCGGCGCCGCCCTTCTGAGCCTCGGGGGCGGTTGCGGCGACGGTTCGGGGAACGGTCCCGCGACGCTGACCGTCTACGTCAGCCTGCCCCTGCACGGCGAGCGGGGCGCCGAGGGCCGGGCGGCCGCCGACGGGGCGCGGCTGGCGCTGGCCCGCACCGGAGGCAGGATCGGGAGATTCAGGCTGAGGGCGCGCTTCCTCGACGACACCGGCGGCGGCTCGCGCTGGAACCCGGTGGCGAGCGCGGCCAATGCCAGGCTCGCCGCCCAGGACTCGACCGCGATCGGCTTCATCGGCGACCTCGATTCCGGGGCCACCCGGGTCTCGCTGCCGATCACCAACCAGGCCGAGATCCCGCAGATCTCGCCGGGGTCCACGGCGATCGACCTGCCCGGCGAGCGCTACCGGCCCAGCGACCAGCAGACCTTCGCGCGCGTCGTCCCCAGCGCCGCCGTGCTCCAACGCGCCGCCACCGGGCTGGCCCAGAGGCTGGGGGTCCCCTCGGAGCGCGTCCGCACCGCCGCCCCGAACGCCGTCGCACTGCGCGGCTGCCGCCCGGGCGCCCCCCGCAGCTACCTGATCTCCCCTTACCGTGAGCCCTCGCGGCTGGGCCCTCGGGGCAGGGATTTCGACCGTGATTACCGGAGGCGATTCGGCTCACCCCGCCCGTCATCCGCCTATGGTTTCGAGGCGATGTCGCTGCTGCTCAGCTCGGTCCGGCGGGCCGGCGGCGACGGTGGCGATCGCGGCGCCGTGAGCGATCAGCTGCTCTCCACCCGCGATCGTCGCTCGGTGATCGGGGAGTACTCAATCCGCTCCTCCGGCGACACCACCCTCGACCTGGTCACCGCCTACTCGATCCGGGGTTGCCGACTCGCCGTCTCCGGGGAGATCAGGGCGCCCGGAGCCTGACCTCAGCCCAGCAGGTTGCGCAGAGCCGGTTCCAGCTCCGGATGCTCGAAGGCGTAGCCGAGGTCGAGGGTGCGGCGCGGCATCACCCGCTGCCCGCCGCGGACGGTCTCGGCGAACTCGCTGCCGTATCTGAGGTTGAGGACAAAGCCGGGCACCGGGATCGCCGCCGGTCGCCGCAGGACCCGGCCCAGCGTCTTCGAGAGCTCGCGGTTGGTCACCGGGTTGGGCGCGGTGGCGTTGATCACGCCGCTGACGCCCTCGCTGTCGAGCGCCCAGAGCAGGATTCCGGTCTCGTCGTCGAGGTGGATCCACGACATGTACTGGTTCCCGCCGGCCACCGGGCCCCCGAGGCCGAGCCGGAACGGCAGGAGCAGCTCCTTCAGCAGCCCGTGGGAGGGATCGAGGACGAGGCCGGTGCGGACGATCACCAGGCGGACGCCGGTCCCGCTGACCTCGTCGGCGGCGCGCTCCCACTCGGTGACCACCTCGGCGCCGAAATCGTCGCCTGAGGCGGTGGACTCATCGACCAGGCTCTCGCCCCGGTCACCGTAGAAGCCGATCGCCGACTGGCTGACCATGACCTTCGGCTTGCGCTCCAGCGCGGTGATCGCCTGCACCAGATTGCGGGTCCCGGTGCGGCGGCTCTCCATGATCGACGTCTTCGCCTCCTCGGTCCAGCGCTGGTCGATCGGCTCCCCGACCAGGTTGATCACCCCGTCGACCTCCTCGAAGGCTGCGGCCGGGGGGCGCTCCATCCGCGGCTGCCAGCCCAGCCAGCGCACCGTGGGGTTCGTCTGGCGGGCCCGCTCCGGGTCCCGGGTCAGCCCGATCACCTCATCCCCGCGGGCCAAAAGCGCGTCGCAGACGGCGGAGCCGAGGGCGCCGCTTGCTCCGGTGACGAGGACTCTCATGCCGGCACCGTCTGGAAGGTCCCTGTCTGGTCGCTGAAGCGGGCGATGCCGGCGCTCTTCGCCTCCTCGACGACCGCCGCGGCGACGGCCGGAGCGACATCGCGGTTGAACACCGAGGGGATGATGTAGTCCTCGGACAGATCGTCCTCGGTCACGGTTATCGCGATCCCCTTGGCCGCCGCCAGCTTCATCTCCTCGGTGATCCGGGGTGCGCCCGCGTCCAGGGCCCCACGGAAGATCCCGGGGAAGCAGAGGACGTTGTTGATCTGGTTGGGGTAGTCGGAGCGTCCGGTCGCCATGATCCGCCCGTAGGGGGCGGCGTCCTCGGGCATCACCTCGGGATTGGGATTCGCCATCGCGAAGACGATCGGATCCTCGCCCATCTTCCCGAGCGAATCAGGGGTGATGATCCCGGGCCCCGAGAGGCCGACGAAGAGGTCCATTCCCTCGATCACCTGGTCCGGCTCGCCCAGCAGGTGCCCGGGATTCGAGTTCTCCGCGTACCAGCGCTTGATCGCCGACATCTCGCCCGACTGGTAGTCGGGGCGGGTGGTCGAGAGCGCTCCCAGGCGGTCGCAGCCGACGATGTGGGTGACGCCCGAGGCGAGCATCATCTTGGTCACCGCGACTCCGGCGGCGCCGAGGCCGACCATCAGCACCCGCAGGCTCTCGATCGGCTTGCCGACGATCTTCAGGGCGTTGAACAGGGCCGCCATCGTCACCACCGCCGTCCCGTGCTGGTCGTCGTGGAAGACGGGGATGTCGAGGGACTCCTTCAGCCGCTCCTCGATCTGAAAGCAGCGGGGCGCCGAGATGTCCTCGAGGTTGATCCCGCCGAAGGTGGGCGCGATCAGCTCCACCACGCGGATTATCTCCTCGGCATCCTGGGTGGAGACGCAGATCGGGAAGGCATCGACGTCGGCGAACTCCTTGAAAAGCATCGCCTTGCCCTCCATCACGGGCATCGCCGCCTCGGGGCCGATGTTGCCGAGCCCGAGCACCGCGCTGCCGTCGGAGACAACCGCGACGGTGTTCTTCTTGATCGTGTACTCGAACGCCTTCGAGCGATCGGCGTGAATGTCCTGGCAGACCCGCGCCACGCCCGGCGTATAGGCCATCGAGAGATCGTCGCGGGTCTTCAGCGGGTACTTGTTGCGCTGCTCGATCTTGCCGCCCCGATGCATCTGCATGGTGCGATCGGTGTAGTCGAGCACGTTGGCGCCCCTGGTCGAGCCGATCGAGCGGAGGATCTGCTCCCAGTGCTGCTGATCGCGGGCGTCGATCGTGAACTCCCTGACCCGCTTGCCCTCGCTTCCCGCCCCGGGGACGAGGTCAACGCCCTGCAGCTGACCGCCGGCCTCGGCGATCGCGGCCGTCAGCTTCCCCAACGGCTCCTGCCGCGCGTCGAGCTCGACCCGGATGGTGACGCTGTACTGAGCGCTGACGGCCATGGCGGCGGATTCTATGCGGGCGCGAGTCCTCGCCCCGGTGGGTTTGCCGCCTGTGGCCGGATCATGCCGCGGGGTCTCGAAGCGGCCGCCACTGATTAGAGTCATCGCGTGGCCGACGACGGCGACACCGACCGCCGCGAGCTCTTCCTGCTCGACGGCAACAGCCTCGCCTACCGGGCCTGCTTCGCTCTGCCCGATTCGATCGCCACCTCCGA
>JBBRHQ010000027.1:0-16321 GCA_038222365.1 Solirubrobacterales bacterium | reverse complement strand
GGCTCCAGAGGCCCGCGAGCAGCTGCTGGAGGATCTGACCACCGCCCTGCTTCGCGCCGAGCGGGCGCCCGACACCGAGTTCTTTCGCAGCGTCACCTGGTCCTACGTGCACGAGCTTCCGCAGGGCTCGGTGCGCACAGCGGGTCGGCCGGTCGCGGAGCCGACCTTCAAGATCGACGTCACCACCCCCGAGGGGGCGCTTTCGGACCGCCGCCGCGGAGAGTTCGTCGAGGCGGCGACCGCCGCGGTCAGCGAGGCCGCCGGGCTCGGCGCCGAGGACGCCCTGCGGGTCTTCGTGTTGATGCACGAGGTCGCCGAGGGCAGCTGGGGCGCCGGCGGGCAGATCATCGAGTTCAAGGCGCTGGCCGAGATCGCCAAGCGCGAGCGTGAGGGAGCCGAGGAGGGGGCGGCGGCTCCGGCGGCTGGCGCCTAGTCGGCCCGCCAGCCAACTTATTCCAATACCCAAACCTGTCGGAAACTTGTGCATCAGATTTGGAGAGTTCCCGCAAAGCGCGTAACCTTTGTGTGAGATAACTCCAGACGGAGTAGGTAACAGCCGATACGGGGCGTAGTGTCAGATCGAAGACTGCCCCCCAGACTCCCACCGCTGAAGATCGAAGAAGGAGGTGGGAATGCGCGACTCAGAGGCGTCAGCCGAGCACAGTGAATCGACCGATTCGGCGGTCGATCAACTCACCACCATCTCCGAGGCGCTTCCACACAGCGTCCGTTGGGTGACCCGGGAGCTGCTCCCGCTCGATCTGGAGTGCCGTGTGCTCCGCAACGGCTGGGTGATCTTCGCGGTCGACCTGCTCGGGCCCGACGTCGCGGTTCGCCCGGCCCGAAACGAAGGCGCCCCCGGCCCCTGCATCACCGCCTGCGCCGTCTGGGAGATCAGCGAGGGCGGCTACCGCTGGGTGCGCCCGATCGTCGATCAGCTCGACCGCGCGCACGGGGCGATCGACTTCACCTATGAGCCCGAGAAGGGCACCCTCTGGGCCTCCCGGGACCTGGGAGAGGCCCAGCTCTCCGCCGAGGAGATCCTCGAGGCGATGTGGGGGCTGGCCGACGTCTGCGCCGAGGCTTGGCGAGAGATCGGCGCGCTGGGGCTCGGACGGCGCTTCCACAGCGCCTGGCTGAGCGAGGACCTGGGGCCCGGCGACCGGACCCTGGCGCAGGTGCGCCGCCAGCTGCTGGCCACCCAGAACGGCTCGAGCACGATCGCCGCCGAGGAGCCGGGAGCGGCCTCCGCCGGGGGCGGCTCGATAGCCGCGGCCTGAGCGGTTCCCGAAGCGTCAGGTCCCCCGCCCCCACCGCGACCCAAGGGGCATGGACTGGGAAGAGTGGGAGGAGCGTTTCGGCATCGACCCCGACGAGCTCGGGGAGATGGTCGAGGAGCTGATCGCCCAGGAGGGGGTGACGCCGACCTTCAGGGCGACGATCCGCGGTGGGCAGGTCTGGCTGAGCGCCTGGAGTCCGGAGATGGCGATCCCCAAGGACGGGCCGGATCGAAAGCCCGCCTCGGAGGTCGCGGTCGCCGAGCTGACGGTCACCAAGGTCGGTGAGGAAGACGGCCGGCGCGATCTCATCGCCCGCTTCCTCCTGCGCAGCGAGGGGGATGACGACCTCGGCCCGCTGATCGACTGGGCCGCCCGCACCGGCTACTCGATGCTCTGGCTGCCGGACAGACTGGTCGAGCTCGAGATCGACCCCAATCGGCTGGGAGAGGCCAGTACCTCCTGTCCGACCTGCGGCGCTCACTTCACCCACGACGACCCCGGGTTCTGGGCTGAAGTACTTAGTCGTGGGTACTTTCCCGACACCTGCAACTACTGCGGCTGCTCACTGCCCGAATGGAGTTCTTAGGGACGGACCGGGTCCACCGAGGGTGAGTCGCGGCGCCACCTCTCACTGTCAGGTTTGGGCCCCCAGACCCGACTCTCTGACCGTGAGAACCAACACGCCCCGTTGGAACTACTTCGCCTACGGCTCCAACCTCAACTTCGAGGGGATGGCAGGGCGCTGCGCCGATGCCGTTCCGGCCGGCACCGCCACTCTCGAGGGATGGGCGCTGACCTTCCGTGGAGTCGCCGACATCGAGCGGGCGGCTGGCAAGCTCACCCACGGCGCCCTCTGGGGGATCAGCGACCGCGACCTCGAGCGGCTCGATCGCTACGAGGGTTACCCCAGCCTCTACCGCCGCCGTCTGGTCAGCGTAAGGGTGGGGGAGCGAGTGGTCGGCGCCCTCACCTACGTCATGGACGACGACTACCGGGGCCTGCCTTCGCCCTACTACTACGAGACGATCGAACGGGGCTATGAGCAATGGGACCTGCCGCACTTCGCGCTCGAGGAGGCCGCGGTGAGGGCCCATGCCGTCGGCGCCGCGAGCGAGGGCTGCGACTAGGCGGGAAAAACCCGCTTGTCAGAAATCGGCCCGCCGGCCCGACCCTCACCCCATGCAAATTGACACCAAGCTGGACTTCAACCTGATTTCCCTCGAGCAGGAGGAGACGATCAACGTCCTGCTCGAGCTGACCGCCCCCGAGCTCCCCGGCGAGCGCCGGCGCGACCCCGCCACCCTGCAGGTCGTCCTCGACCGCAGCGGCTCGATGGGGGACGGGTCGCTGCTTGCCGCGCTGCAGGCGATCGACAGCCTGCTCGGCCGCCTGCGCCCCGACGATCGCTTCGGCCTGGTCATCTTCGACAACGAGGTCGAGGTGCCGGTCCCCGCCGGGGCGCTCGACGACGCCCGCGGCGCCCGAGCGGCTCTGCGCCAGATCCACCCCCGCGGGATGACCAACCTCGGCGGCGGCCTGCTGCGCGGGATCCAGGAAGCCCAGCGGGTCGCGGCAGACGGCGGCGCCACCCTGGTCCTGCTCTCCGACGGGCACGCCAACGAGGGGATCACCGACCACGACCGCCTCGCTGACTTCGCCGCCGGCGCCTACCGATCCGGCGTCGCCTCCTCGACGATTGGCCTCGGTCACGCTTACGACGAGGACCTGCTCGCCGCGGTCTCCCGCGGCGGCGGCGGCAATGCCGCCTACGCCGAGCAGGGCGATGCTGCCGGTGGATTCCTCGCCAAGGAGGTGGACGGGCTGCTCGAGCAGAGCGTCCAGGCCGCCAGCCTCACCGTGCTCCCCGGTGAGGCCGTCAGCGCGGTCCGCCTGCTCAACGACCTGCCCGCCAGCCCGATCGAGGGAGGCTTCATGGTCGAGCTAGGCGGTTTGACCAGCGCCGAGGCGCGCCGCCTGCTGCTCGAGGTTGACGTGCCGGCGATCGGGGAGTTGGGCCCGAGAAGCGTCTGCGAGCTGGAGCTCCGCTGGGTCGAGGTCGAGACGATGGAGCAGAAGCTCGCCCGGATCCCGGTCAACGTAAACGTCGTCCCCGGCGATCAGGCCGCGGGGCGGGTGCGCGACCCCGAGGTGGAGACCGAGGCCGTCTTCCAGCAGGCCCAGCAGGAGAAGCAGCTGGCATCCGAGGATCTGCGCCACGGTGACCTCAGCCAGGCCGTGATGCGCTACCGCGAGGCCAGCCGCCGCCTCGCGGGAGTCCGCAGCCGGGCCCGGGGCCGGGCGGCCGACGACCTCGACCAGGAGATGGAGACCCTCGACGATCTCGCCGAGAGAGCCCGCAGCGACGCGATCGGGGCCCGCAAGCTCTCGCTCGTCGACCACCACATGAAGACGCGCCGGCGGGGGAGGCGACGGTGAGCCAAGCAACCACCACCAACAACGTCGAGCAGTTCCTCGCCGAACCCCTGAAACTCGGCGAGCCGACCACGATCGGCAATCTCGAGCTCTGGCCGCTGTTCGGGCCCGAGCCGACCCTCCAGTACCTCTCCTTCGCCCAGGGTCGCGAGAAGGGCGTGCGGATCGGTGAGCTCGAGGACGGCGCCTCGGTCAATGACCTGGTGGTGGAGAACCGAAGCGGCGAGATCGTCTTCCTCTATGAGGGCGAGGAAGTGCTGGGCGCCCAGCAGAACCGCACCCTCGACGTCTCGGTGCTGGTGGCCCCGGGCCTCAAGGTTCGGGTGCCGGTCAGCTGCATGGAAGCCGGCCGCTGGGAGGGTCACCGCCACGCCGAAGAGATGCGTCCAGCTCCGCAGACCGCCAACCCGCGGATGCGGCGGGCGAAGGCGAGCCAGATCCGCGAGCGGATTGGAGCCGGCCTCCCCGCCCGCGCCAATCAGGCCGCGGTGTGGGAGGAAGTCGCCGCCGAGGCGGTGACCCACGACGCCGATTCGCCTACGGGCGCCCTGCACGACACCTACGAGCGGCGCCGCGGCGATCTGCAGGAGATCTGTGCCGCCGTTCCCGTTGCCGAGGGCCAGGTCGGATCGATCGCTGCGATCAACGGCCGCATGTCGGTGCTCGACTGCCTCAGCCGCGCCGACGTCTACGCCTCGCTTCACCGGCGCCTCGTCCAGGGCTACGCGCTCGACTCCCTTGCCGACGAGGCGGACCAGCTGGAGGCGGAGGCCGAGGACTCGACCGCCCGCGGCTTCGCCTTGCTGGCCCAGGACTCCGAGATCGCCGATCGCAAGCCCGGCACCGGCCTCGGCGAGGAGGTCCGTTTCGCCGCCAACGGTGTCTCGGGAAGCGGCCTGGTCCACGAGGGCGAGCTGATCCAGCTCTCGGTCTTTCCCGACGAGGACGGCAACCGCGGACACAGCCATGCCGTGCCCGGCGGCCGGGTCAGTCGACCCTCGCGCCGCCGCAACCGCTGAGATGGAACCCGGGCAGCAGGGCTCGCCGGGGGACGGCTGGGTCCTCTGTCCCGGATGTCGGCAGAGCACCGGCCCGCCCCGGGCTCTCTGCCCCGACTGCGGCTCGCGCCTGCCCCAACCCGCGAAGGCGGATTCCGCCGGGGCGCTGCTGGTCGCGGGGCTGGTGATCGGGGCGATCGGGTACGCGATTTATGCAGCCACCGGCCACGGCAGCTTCGGCGCCGTGGTCCTGCTGATCGGAATCATCGCCTTCGGGGTTGGGCTGGCCCAGAGCAAGAACGTAGCCGGTCGGATTGGCCCGGAGCGGCAGTCGTCGTGCTGCGGATGCAGTTGCGCGGTGGCATTGTTTGTTGTGCCGGTCGGGGCAACGCTGCTTTGGTCGCACGGCGGACCGGCGATGGCCGCGCTGGTGCTGCCGGCGTGGGTTCCGCTGAGCTGGGTTGCAGCGGGCCTCTCGGCCGGTGTGGATACCGTGCGCCGCAAGTTTGAGCCGGTGTCAGATCGAGAGCGAGCACCGCGACTTCCGTGCCGATGACGGTTACCGCCGACATCCGAATCGGCTCCTTGAACCTGCGGGCATTCCCCAACCCGAGCCGCGATCAGATCCACGATCTGGCGAGGCTGATCTCCGAGCAGGAGTGCGACGTGGTCCTTCTACAGGAGTGCCTGAGACCGTGGTTGGAGGTGATCTGCGAAGCCGGCGGGATGAAGGGCATCCATTCCCACCACCTGCCTCCCGAGAGCCCCGCGAGCGCCTTCTCTCCGGACGGATGCGCAATCGCGGTCCGCGACCCAATCGAGCTGGGCCATCGCTGGCGCATCCCGCCCGAGAGCTTCATGCCCGATTCCGTGCAACAGCAGATCTTCGAGGAGCCGCCCGAGGACTTCGAGCCGATGCCCGAGCGGCTCGCCTACCGCTCGTCGGGCCGTTCGATACTTGCCGAGTTAGCGCTCAACGGCGAGACCTTCGTAGTCGGCTCCTTCCACGCGACGCCGGGCGCCGGCACGGTCGGCGGCATGAACGTGGGCGAGTGGAAGCCCTTCTTTCACGGTGCCGTCGCGCTCGAGCTCGCCCAAATCGAGGCGCCCTTCGTCTTTGGGATCGACGCCAACGAGCCGCGCTCCGAGACGCTCGAGAGCGTCAGCTTCCACTGGGTGGAGGGTCGCTCGGGGTCGGCGAAGTTGCAGGCCCTGCTCGGCCTCGACCCGATCCATCGCAGCTGTGACCTGCTTCGCGAGTGGCTGCGGACGAGCGGTCGGGAGCCCGCCTCGGAAGAGCTGCTGGAAGTGACCTATGCGCCGAGGGAGACCTTCCAGCGCCGCTTCGACTCGATCTGGGCGACCCCGGAATTCACCCTTCGCCACTTCTCCACCCAGCTCGACCAGGCAGTTGCCGCTGGCGGCGACCACGCGCTGTTGGTCGCCGACCTGCGACTCGGCGCTCCGGTCCTCGCCCAGTCCACCAATTAGGCCAACCGGATCGTCCGTCACCTCTGCTCGCATCCCGCGGCTCGATTGAGAAACACTGCAGGGGCCATGTCGGTCTACGACTTCACCGACATTCAACCGACCGACGAGAACTACTGGCGCGGCATCGTCCTCTTCGGTCGCAACGTCGCTTCCTACAAATTCGCGCTGGCCAAGACGCTTCTCGAGCTTGCACAGGACCAGCGCGAGGTTGTTTCCCTGCAGGAGCTCGCAGTCCCCTATTCGAGCCATCTCAGCGAGCACCTGAGATTGGCTGACCGCCAGGCAACCTCGGCTAGCAGTCGATACCTTGACGCCTGTCGAGCCTTCAATCGGGGTGAAAGCTCCGAGGAGGAGCTCGTTGATATCACGGCCAAGCTGGGGTTCCAGAACGTGATCGACGCCTTCCACGTTGTAGGCAACGGGCCGATCTCGATCCGCTTCTTCGAGGACGAGAGAAGGCTCTCAACCCAAGGGATCCGGCTCACAGACGAACTACTCAATCTTCCCGAGGCGGTTGAAGGGGAGGACCTCTTGATAGAGGCCGAGGCCCGGTGGCGACTGGTCGAGACGGCCTGGGAACTCAACCTGCCCAGGCAAGTGCTCACGGTCACCTACAAACCTGAAACCAAGCTGCTGCTACCGGCCGACTTGACTCGTCGCAAGGCGATCACGGCAGCCCGCGACGCCCTCAATGGCTACCAGAACGGGAGTTGATGCGAGTGGGCCAATTCTCCTCGAACGGCGTCGTTGCCCAGATGCCGCGCTCGCCCGCCTGGGCGAGGAACTGACTCGCGTCGTCGACGAGTTGGAGTCGTGCCGCCACCGCGTCTCTTTGGTCGGGCTTCAACGTGTTCAACCAGGCTGATTCGCCATCTGCCAGCGCTTCCCCGGGCGAGCGTCCCTCATCGCTGCTCGAGTGGATCAAAGCCCATAGATCCTTGGGGCCAAGCACCGGCAAGGTGGTCGATACGTCTCGCGAGGACAGCGCGACCATCAGGGTTGAAGAGCCGTCCAAACCCCTTAGCTCCTCGCCGCCGATGAGGCAAGTGCCATCGGAAATACAGCTTCGACCCCCGCCTGCAGCAGTAGTCCACCCACCTCGGTCATGGTCCAACCGGAATCAATGATGTCGTCGATCAGGAGCACCGGTCCCGGCCGGACCTAGCGCGGGTCGACCGAGAATGCACCGCTGACGTTTTCTATCTGCTGGACCGAGTTCGCCATCAGCTTCTGCTCCAGAGTCTCGCGGATCTTGCGGACGGCCGGGACGAACTCGAGATCCAGCTCGGTGGCCATGCGCTCGGCGAAATCGGCCACGAGTTGAGGACGGCGTATCGAGGGCACCGAGGTGATCCACTCGGGAGGGGGGAGCGGAGCCCATTCGGATGTCAACCCCACGCATGCCTCGATCAGGTCGTCTGCGAAGCGGCCATTCTCGAACTTTCCGCGTCGCACAAGGTATCCCCACCCGGCATCGCCATAGATCGACAAGGCTCGTCCAGGCTCGAGGCGATGCTCTTTCGGTATCCCCCGCCGTCCGGATTCGGTGGGCTGCATCGCACGCGGCTTGATATCGATCCTCTGGCCTCGCAGGTGCTGGATCGCACGAAGGACCAGGTCGCGATCGAGCGGACCGTTGAAGGCAGTGCGGGTACAGGCGGCGCAGCGTCCACAAGGCTCCGCCTGCGGGTCGTCCAACTCCCTGCGCAGGAACTCCATGAGACAGTTCCCGTCGGTCCCGTACACTTCCATCGCTGCCTCCTCGCGGCGGCGGACTTCGAGGATCGATCGGATGTGTTCGGGGTCGTGGCGGTAGGGCTCGCTTGTCCTCCGCCAGCCGCCGTCGACCTTCTCGATCATCCCATCGACGTCGAGCGACTTGAGCATCACCTCCAGGCGACTCAAACCGATGTTGACCTCGCGCAGCAACTCATTGGTCGAGACCGCCTCCGGCTCTGATTCGAGCCTGTTGAGTACCGCGGCGATCGCCTCTGGCGGGGGGAAGGCCTGCTTGAGGAAGTACCCGTGGATGTCACGATCCTCGGCGCCCCGCAGGAGCACCGCGTCGGCCCGGTTGAGCGCCCGGCCGGCGCGACCGACCTGCTGGTAGTAGGCGATTGGTGAGCCGGGCGCTTGGAAGTGGATGACGAAGCCGAGATCGGGTTTGTCATAGCCCATCCCCAGAGCGCTCGTGGCGACCACGGCCTTGACCCGGTTCTCAAGCAGCAGGCGCTCGATCTGGATTCTCGCTTCGGAATCGTCCTGTCCCGTGTAGGAAGCCGCCGCGATGCCGCACTCAGAGAGCCAAGCCGCGACGACCCGGGTGTCCCTCACGGTGAGGCAGTAGATGATCCCGTTGCCATCCAGCGCAGGCACATGGGTTGCCAGCCAGGCCAGCCGCTCGGCTTGCGTCGGCAGCTCGACCGAATCGAGTCGCAGGGAGGGGCGGTCCAGGGTGCCACGAATCGTCCTGAGCCCAACCCCCGAGCCGAGCTGGGCGACGATGTCCTCGACGACGCGGTCGTTGGCGGTGGCCGTTGTGCACAGGACCGAGGCGTTCTCGGGCAGGCTCGCGACGGTTGCCGCAAGGCGACGGTAATCCGGGCGGAAGTCGTGGCCCCAGTCCGAGATGCAATGCGCCTCGTCGATCACAAGCAGACCGCAGCGGCCGATCAATGTCGGCAGGTGCTTTTTGCGAAACGAGCGGTTGGCCAGCCGCTCGGGGCTGATCAACAGCAGATCGACCAGGTCGCTCTCGATCTCGCTGAGGATCTGCGGCCATTGGTCCTGGTTTGCGGAATTGATTGTGCGGGCGGCGATGCCGAGCCTGTCCGCCGCGAGGATCTGGTTGCGCATCAGGGCGATCAGTGGGGAAACCAGGATCGTCACCCCCGAACCCCGCTCTCTGAGAAGGGCCGTTGCTATGAAGTAGACCGCGCTCTTGCCCCACCCTGTGCGCTGCACACAGAGGATCCGACTCCTGCCGCCGACTAGAGACTCAACTGCCTCCAGCTGTCCGGCTCTGAAGCGCGCTCCGGAGTCCCCCGTGAGACGGACGAGAAGGCTTTCGGGATCGCTCAAACGGCTGCGGTGTGAGTTGAGGGTTCAAGGTCCGGGGACGTCGGCGGCTCTAGCGCAATCAGGCCGTGATCTATCCCCGCATCGTCGAACCCGGCGCGGACCCGGTTGTCCCCCGCAAAGATGACAACCTGGCGTTGCTCGGCCTCCCTTCGCAAGAGCTCCAATCCGAAGGGGAGCCGTTCGTCATCGAAGTGGACAAAAACGTCGTCGAGCAGCAGGGGCGGTCGGGGATTGTCCCCGCCCAGCATCTCGAGGATCGCGAGCCGCTGGACCAGGAAGATCTGATCCTGGGTTCCGCGGCTGAGGAGGTCGGCGGCCACGCTCTCGCCCGTCTCAGGCGTTTCCAGGGTGATCTCAAGTTCCTCGCTGATACGTGCCGTTCTGTATCGGCCACCGGTGATCGTCGGCAGGTCCTCGGCGATCGCCTTGTTGAGGATTGGGGCGATTCGCCGATGGGCCGCGGAGGCTGCGCGCTCCAGGCCGCTCCGGGCAATTGAGATGGCCTCGGATGCCATCCTGATCCGGTCGATCTCTGGCCCCAGCCTGTGAAGCTGCTCGCGCAGGCCCGGCACCGGCGCCAGCGCTTCCTCACGCTCGTCGACTAGAGCTTCGAGCTTCCGGATGTCCGCGTTGAGGTCGCGCTCCTCCCGACCCAGGTCGTTCAGTTGCTCCTCCAAGACGTCGAGGTCCTCACCTTGTGCGGCAAGCTCGCCATGCTGGGCCACGTGCTCCCGCAGCTTCTGTCCGACAGTCTCACTCTCGTCGGTGAGTTGCCCGAGGGTTCGGTTTCCCAGGGCCGCCTTCAGCGCAGGCTTGGCCCCACTAGCTTGTTCAGCAAGCCGCGCCTCCTCAGCTGCTTCAGCTACTCGCTTTTCGAACTCCCCACGTGACTTGTCGAGATCGGTGCTTCCGATTCCGAGTTGCGCGAGATCGGATCCAAGCGAGCGCTCCACCTCCCCCAGTTCGCCGGCGAGGCGACGGCTCTCGTTCTCGGGTTTCGAGGCCTCCGCTCTATGGCGTTCGTGCTCCGCCCTCTCGCCAGCGAGGGCGTCGTAATTCGACCGCCGAGTGCACGCATCGAGGTAGTTCGCGGCGCGCATCCGCAGGTCGGTCGCCGGGGGCGCTCCCACCGCGTCGAGGGTCGCCTGTAGCTGGGCCCCGACCTCACTCTTGCGGTCGTCTTGGGAATCCCGGAGATCGTCTTGGTCGGGCGGTCGTCTGGTTCGCGCGATGACGGCAAGAGCACCAGCCACGACGAGTCCGACGAGGGCGACTGCCCCTACGGCCAGGGCTCCCGCAATCGAGGAGGTTGCGATGATCGCCGCCGCGATCAACCATGGTGTTCGGGATTCACGGGCCTGCAATTCAGATGACGCCGGGAGGTTTGCCCGGTCAAGCTCTTCAATGCGGCCTACCAGCCTGGCCGTCTCGTCTCGAGAGGAGCCGTCGACCTCGCGGTAGGCCTCGACTTCGCGTATGCACTGGTCGCATCCTGCGATCAGGGCCGAGATCTCAGCCGCCGTGCCTCGCGCTGCCTGCGCCGCGGGGGCAAGCCCGGCTATCCCCTCCGCCAACTCATCCCGCCGGGTGAAGCCGGCCTCGATCTGCCGGACGGCTTCATTGTCCAGTGCCACTGACTCGTCAGGCTCGAAGGTTGCCTTGCTCTGCGCGTCTGCCGCATTGGCGACCCGCTCCTCGAGGGCATGAGCGCGGAGCCGCAGGAGCTGCTGCTCGGTGGCGAGCTGGATCGGGTGGATATGGCGCTGGCGGTCTCGGTAACCGGCAAGCTCCACGGCCAGTCTGGAAAGTTCCGACCTCGTCTCCTCGGCCTCAGCAAGGTTCGCCTCGATCTCCGAAGTCTCAGTCAAGCACCGTTGCAGGCGCTTTCCTCCGACGGGGGCCAAATTGTCGGTTCGCACGCCGATAGCTTCATCGCGAAGAGCCGAGGACAGGATCTCTCGGGCCAGGTCGACGCCGGTGTCGGCTGAGCCCACTTCCGCAGCTCGCCGCAAGGAATCGACGAGCCCATCGCTCGACTCCACGGCACCAATCGCCGCCTGCTCCAGGACGCAGATCTGACAGAACTCCTCGTAGTCAAGTCCGAGGAGATAGCGGCCGAGCCCCGTATCGCCGTGCTTCTCGGCAACCTCTGAGGTGAGATCCTCGCCTGTGTCCTCGTCGATGAGCCTCAGCTCCTGCTTTGAGTCCTCACCATTGAACGCCCAGGCAGCCCGCAGGCGCCTCTCGTCGCAGCTTATTAAAGCCTTCAGGCCAAATGGCGGTCCCGTCCAGGGCTCACAGTCGGTCAGAGTCGAGGATCCGCCGTAACGACGACGCTCCCTCGGGGAGAAGCCAAAGGCGGATCGCATCAACGCGCGGTGAAGCGTGCTCTTACCGGACTCATTGGGCCCGGTGACCAGCGTCAGCGCATCGTTGAACCGGAAGGTGCCCCGCAACCTTCCGAAGCCATCGATCTCGAGGCGCTCAATCCACACGGACTACATCCTTTCGGCCGTCCAGGGCGCGAAGTCCCGCCTTCAAGGCAAGTTCGAGCTTCTCCCGCTTCTGCTCGTCACTCTCCTCCCCGAGACGAGCGCGGATGTCCCGCACGAAGATTCCGCGGACGGTTTCCTGTTGCGCGATGTGGTCGAGGTCGTAGTCGGGGGTAGTGGCGTCGTTGACGATTAGCTCAGCGAAATCTGCTGCAAGTCCATCTGCCACCATGGTCGGGCGGATCTCACACTGCGAATCGACGTCTCCGCACAAGTCAACCCTTAGATGAAGTCGGGCCCGGTCCTCCGAGGGTATTTGACTCCTCAGCCGTTCCTCAACCATTCCGCTCGAGTCGCACCCGGTGCAGTCGAGCTCGCTCCCCTCGTAGCGGTCCTCATTGATCGGGACCAGATCGACATCCACCGTCTCTCCGACGTCAACGATGGCAACGCAGTGATCACCAGTTTCCGACCAACCGAGCGGCTCCGGAGAGCCTGGGTAGACAACCGCGTCTCGAACGGAGGCTGCGTGGATGTGACCCGCGAGGCAGAGGTCGAAGCCCGCCGCTCGAACCGAGCTCGGAGAGAACGGGCAATGATTGGACTGCTCCGCGAAGTAGGGCACCGAGGTCGACGTGCCGTGGATCAGCAGGACGTGCCGCCTGTCCGCGGGTACCCGGAAAGTCTCGAGGAATTCGGCCCTGAGCCCTTCCCCGGTCCAAGACAATCCCCAGACGCTGACATCGTCCCCAAATCGGTGTTCAGCCGGCTGGGCTGACGACACGAGTTTGACATTCGAGGGCCACTCGGTGCGGGCATAGTTGCCACCGGCCAGATACGGGTCATGGTTGCCACAGATGAGCACCGCAGGGATGGCGGTCTGCCCCAGCTCATGAGCGACGAAGCGCCGGGTGTCGACCCGGACATTTTCGTCCTCCCAGAGATCGCCACCGATCGTGATCAAATCAACCTTGCGGGCAACCGCGAGTCCCAGGCATCGTCTAAACGTGTCACGAAGCCGCTGGCGCGCGTGTTCGCCGGCGTCGCCCCTCATCCCCGCGAAGGGTCGGTCGAGGTGGACATCTGCGATGTGAGCGATTCGCATGATCCGAGAGTCGGGAAACGGAGCGACGAGTTGACATACGATTCGGCTGAACGCGCAATTCTGATCATCGCCGGGCGAAATCGCCCAAGCGCTGTTGCAGCTGGGCGGCTGCTTAGAGCTAACAACCCCACGTAGACTCCCGCCCCATCGCCCGGGAGGCCTCAAAGCCGCTTCGTGAAGCCGTCGAGGAGACAGCGCGCGCTGCTGAGCGCCAGCAGTCGGCGCGGCGCAAGAAGCGCGGTGGGCGGCCGTCCGACGTCTTCGGCGGGGAGATTCGGCGCCGCGACGTCTTCCCGCTGCTGGTGCTCCACCTGATCCGGGCCGAGCCCTCCTATGGGAACCAGTTGATCGAGGAGATCGAGGCGATCACGCAGGGGGTGATCTCGGTCAACCCGAACACGATGTATCCGCTGCTGCGGGAGATGGAAAGCAATGGGCTGATCGAAGGGAGTTGGGAGCATCCCGACAAGCGGACGCGCCGCTTCTATGCGATCACCAAGGACGGGGAGGCCGAATACAAGCGGCTGACCGAGGAGGTCGAGCCGTTCCTCGACTCGGTGATCCGCTCGGTCACCCTGATCAAGCGAGAGATCTACGGCGGGCGCTGAGGTGACCTCGAGGGAGGCGCCGACGGCGAGCGGGCTGAGCAGCTGGGCGCTCTGGTTCGGCGGCGGGGCCTTCTTCACCTGCTACCTGGGGCAGGTCAGCCTCGGAGTGATCCAGCCGACGATCGTCTCGGAGCTCGGTCTCACCCCTTCAGAGGGGCAGTGGGTGGTCAACTCGTTCTTCCTGGCGATGGCGATCTTCGCCGCTCCGGGTGGGCGGCTGGGCGACTTCTACGGGCACCGGCGGGTGCTGCTGATCGCCCTCGCCATCTTCGCCGCCGGCTCGCTCTCCGCCGCCCTCTCACAGGGCTTCGTCTGGCTGGTCGTCTCGATCGGTATCGCCGGGTGGGTGCCTCGACCCTCTATCCGTCCTCGGCGCTCTGATCGCCAACCGGGTCCCCCAGGAGCACCGCGGCGACGCGCTCGGCAAGTACTCCGCGATCGGCGCGACCGTCCTGGTGATCGGCCCCGTCCTCGCCGGGTTGATGACCGAGGCGTTCAGCTGGCGGGCGATGTTCGCACTGCAGATGCTGGTCGCAATCGGGCTCGTTGCGCTCGGCTGGCTACGGGTCGACAATCGCCCGGCACCCCCGCCGGAGCGCTTCGACAGCACCGGCTTCTGCGTCCTCGCCGCGGGCCTCATTGCCCTCCTGGTCTCCCTGATGCAGGCGCTCACCTGGGGCTGGGACTCGCCGGCGACGATCGCCCTGTTCGCAGCCGGCCTCGCGGTGCTCGGCAGCTTCGGCGCCATTGAGCTGCGCCGCTCCCATCCTTTGCTCGACGTCTCCCTCCTCGGGCGGCGCAGGATGCGTGGAATCGCCCTCGCGATGTTCGCCGCGCAGTTCACGGTCAACGGCTACTTCATCTACATGGCCACCTACCTCCAGCACGTGCTCGGCCACGGGGCGCTGCTGGCCGCGGTGGCGATGTTGCCGGCGATGCTGATCGCCCCGCTGATGAACATCGTCACCGGCCGGGTCACCGACCGGATCGGCCCCCGCACCCCGGCGATCCTCGGGTTCACCGGCACCGCGGTCGCCTACGCCTGGATCGCGATCACTCTCGACGACGACTCCTATCTCGCGCTTCTGCCCGGCCTCCTCCTGCTCAGTGTCACCAACGCGCCGATGTTCACCTCGCTGCTCACCGGGCTCTCCAACGCGGTCTCCGCCTCGGAGCGCGGCGACGCCAACGCGCTCGTCCTCACGGTGCGCTGGGTCGGCGCCGCCACCGGCACCGCGGTGCTCGGCGTCGCCGTCCAGAACGGCGTCTCCGCCGGTCAGCTCCCCGGTGCCTCGGCCTATTCCGACGCCTTCTGGATCGAGGCCGCGGTGGTCGCCCTGGGGGCGCTGGCCTGCGTGGTGTTGCTGCGGGAGCGCAGCGGGGAGAGGCGGCTCGCCCACCGCCACACCCGCCCGCACTTCTAGCTGGACCGCGGGCGCCGCATCGCAGCCAGCATCCGCGCCGCCGCGTCGGGGTCCTGCTCGACCGGGGTGCCGCGCCGGCGGACCACGAGCCTGGTCAGCCCGCCCAGCAGCAGCGGCGCCCCGATCCCCAGAGCGAAGAAGGCGAGCGGAGTGTCGATCCGATCGATCATCCAGCCGAAGTTCATCCCGAAGAAGCCGGTGACGAAGGTCAGCGGAAGAAAGATCGTTGCCACCACGGTCAGCCAGTACATCGTCTCGTTGAGGCGCAGGTCGATCAGCTTCGCCATCGAGTCCGCCGCCGAGTCGATCGCGTCGGTGAGCCGGTTGAGCTGCTCATAGATCCGCTCGAAGTAGCGCTCGGAATCGGATTCCAGCCCCTTGACCCGGCCGACCTCCTCGCTGATCCGCTCGAAGATGCCGCGCTGGGGGCTGATCCGCCGCCGCATCGACGCGAGGCGCGAGTTGATCGCACGCAGCGTGGTCATCCGCACCCGCGCCGTGCGCATGTTGGTCGACATCAGCTGCAGCCCCTCGAGCCCGATCTCGGCCTCGTTCAGGGCGTCGAAGCCGGTTGCGACCATCGCGTCCAGCACGGCGTAGACCACGTACTGCTCGCTTCGCCCCTCGGAGGAGTAGGAGTGCAGGCGCTTTGGCAGCGGCGTGCGGCCGCGGTGGACGGTGAGCAGGTAGGAGCCGTGGACGAGGACGTGGACCTCGCTGGGACGGAGCGCCTGCATCCCGTCGGGGTCCTTCTGCCCCGACTCGAGGAAGCAGGCGAAGGCGAAGACGACGTGCTCGGAGTCGGCGTGGAACTTGCGGGAGGGTGGGGTTGACTCGCTGAAGTCGAGCAGCGGCCCTAGCGCGTCCTCGGGGATGCTCAGGGCTTCCTTCAGGGCCTCCGGGCTCGCGTCGGCAGTCGAGGCGTCGATCCAGAAGAAGCTGTCGGCCTCGAGCAGCCGCTTGATCCGTTCGCGATCACCCAGCCCTTCGACGATCTCGCTCACCGTGCCCCGCAGGCTAGGGCGGGCGCAGGACGCCGCCGGCGCCCGCCGCGGGGCTCAGCGAGCGATGCTCCTAGGGAATCTCGTAGTCGTGGATCTTCACCTCGAGGTAGTCGGCGTCGGGCATCTGGGCGACCATTTCCTCGCCCATCGCCTCCTTCATCGCCGGGATCAGCCGCTCCTCGCGGAAGCGGTCGAAGTGCTCACGCGACTCCCAGATGTTGAAGACCTGAAAGACGCCCTCGAGCTCGCCGGCCGAGTGGAAGATCAGACCTTCGGGGGCATCGCCCTTGACGTTGAGGGCCGCCTGGACCTTGTCGTACTCGGCGGCGCCCGCCTGCTCGGAGAATCGGTTCAGCAATCCAATCGCCATGCTCACCTCCAGATCGGGGATAGTCGCTGCGAGCC
>JBBRHQ010000026.1:0-16413 GCA_038222365.1 Solirubrobacterales bacterium | reverse complement strand
GAAGTGATGGAGGAGAAACGCTACCGCGGCAGGCTCAGCGGCGGCGGTAGCGGGTGAAGAGCTCGCCGTCGCGCTCGAGCAGCCAGAGGAGCTCGAGCTCTGCCACCTCGAGCAGCTCGCCCTCGAGGATGTGGGGGGCCTCCCCGCCGGAGAGCTTCGCCGCGATCGTCAGGAAGAGCTCATCGACCAGCCCGGCGGCCTCGAGCTCCCCGTGAAGCCCCGGGCCGCCCTCGCAGAGCAGGGCCCTGATCCCGTGCTCCCGCCGCAGGTGGCGCAGGGCGCCGGCGATGTCCACCCAGTCGCCGTGGCGGACGACCTCAACCGGGGTCTCGGTCTGCGGCGGCCCCGCCTCGGAGGCCGTGAAGAGGACGATCTGCCCGCCGCCCGAGGTGAAGAGCGGCGCGTCCCAGGGAAGGTCGAGGCGGCCGCTGACGATCACCGCCAGGGGGTCGTGTGAGAGTCCGGCCTGCTCCCGGTGCTCTCGCAGTCCGGGATCGGAGACGATTCGCCCGTAGCGCTCGGCGCGCATCGTCCCGGCGCCGATCATCACCGCGTCGAAGCGGGTGCGCAGCCTTTGCAGCATCTCGGTGTCAGCGTTCGAGCCGATCTTGCCCGAGCGCCCCTCGATCGCTGCCCGCCCGTCGAGCGTGGAGGCGAAGTTGATCGCCACGAAGGGGAGCTCCTCGTGGGGGTGATTGAAGGGCCGGTAGCCATCCAGCTCGTCCTCGATCGTCGTCGCCCCCGCGTCCGGAAGCAGGCGCCGCAAGGCGGCGGAGGGCTCCCGCTCAGGCACGAAGCGCCCCCAGCCAATCGCTATCGGGAGGAGGAGCCTTGCCGGGGTCGCCCCCGATCCGCTGCAGCGAGGCCTCGATCAGCTCGGTCAGGGTCGCGACTACGACCGGGTCGAATTGGGTCCCGGCGGCCGATCGCAGGGTCGAGACGGCCGTTGCAATCGACATCGCCTCTCGGTAGGGACGGTCGGTGGTCATTGCGTTGAAAGCGTCGCAGGCGGAGATGATCCTCGCCGGCAGCGGGATCTCCTCGCCGGCCAGGACGTCGGGGTAGCCGCTTCCGTCGAATCGCTCGTGGTGGGTGCGGACGATGTAGGAGGCCTCGCCCAGGGTGCCGCCGATCCGCTCCAGCATCAGCTGGCCCTCGGTGACGTGCTTCTTCATCACCTCGAACTCCTGGTCGGTGAGCGGTTCGGCCTTGTGGAGGATCTCCTGCGGGGTGGAGATCTTGCCGACGTCGTGCAGCAGCGCGGCGAACTCGACCTCGCGCTTCTGGCGCTCGCTCAGCCCGATCCGCTCGGCGACCTCGATCGAGAGGATGACGACGCTGCGGCTGTGCTCGCCGGTGTACTCGTCGCGGGCAGAGATCAGCTCGCCGAGCAGCAGGGCGGTGCCTCGGTAGGCGTCCGAGAGGGCGACGGCCGAGTCGATCCGCGCCTGGCGCTCGCGGGCGAAGACGGCCAGCAGCGCGGCCAGCGGAAGCACCAGCAGGAAGGCGTAGCTCTGATCCTGGCTGGCGAAGCCCGCGAGCAGCCCGATCGGCGAGAGCAGCGCGTCGACCAGGTAGACGCTGCGCAGCTCGGTCAGGTGGGGGAGGATCGATACGCCGAGCCCGAAGCGGGCTCGCAGCATCGAGATTCCCGCGTCGATCCCCAGCTGCGAGCCGAGGGCCGCCAGGTAGACCGGCCACTCGCTCCACTCGGGGAGCTCGGCTCCGGCGAGTGAGATCACCACGGCGGGGCCGATCGCGTACCAGGAATCGCCGAAGGCCAACAGGGCGCGCTCGGGACGAACCTCGCCTCGGGCGTACTCCGCCGCCTTGGAGAGGAGGAGCCCGGCGGCCACCAGGGCGGGGACAGCCGGGGTCGGCAGGACGAAGAGCATCGGCACGAAGACCAGCTGGGTCGGCACGGTCCACCCGGCACCGGTGTGGAACTCGACCCGGGCGCTCAGCGCCAGCGCGACCACGGCCGCGGCGGCGACCCAGGGATCGAGCCCTCGGATGCTCGGCAGCAGCAGGGCCGCGGCGGTGGCAGCGGCGAGGAAGGAGGCCGCGACGATCGCTTCGGTCCTCAGCTCGCGCCGGGTGAACTCACTCACCTGGCGGCTGCGGGCCTCTGCCAGCAGGCGCTGCACGCCCGGGTCGAGGCCCGTGTGCCCACCTCCCGGGAATCCGGCCCTGCCGGCGACGTCTTGGGGGGTCGGTGGCGGCTCCATCTCGCGCTCGCGTGCGCCGGCGGGGCCGGGCCGCGGATCAACCGCAGGCTAGCCGCAGAAGCGGGTGACCATCAACTTGGACATTCGTAGGGGGTTCCAGGTCAACGGTTATATGGACGGCCCAGCTCCGAATTGAGGTAGCGGGAGGTGGTTCCGAGACAACTGGGGAGCAGCATCCGCTGCCCAACCGAAACCGTCACCGGAGACCGCCAATGCCCTGGCGCCACTAGCACCGAAGACTTGTTCAGCCCCGATGGCCGCCGGCATCGAGCCGGGCCAAGTGGGCGACGTTGGCGCGGTCGTCCTGCTCCTCGCTCGGCCCGCCTTCAAACCAGGCGTCGAGGATCTCAGCAAGCTCGGCCTCCGAGGTCGAGCGCAGGCTCAGGGCCAGGGCATTGGCGTCATTCCAGCGCCGGGCGCCGGCCGCGGTGGCCCCGTCCCCGCAGAGCGCCGCCCGCACCCCGGGGACCTTGTTGGCGGCGATCGACGCCCCGGTCCCGGGAGGAATGACTACTCGGGGGAGTAGTCATTCCAGCCGGCGAACTCCCGGCCGGCGAACTGCTGCAAGCCCGAGACGTCCTCGCGGAAGCGGCCGAGCAGGGTCTCGAAGACCTCGTCCGGGAGCCTCGGCTTCGCCGCCGGTGCCGCCTCGGGGTCGTGGACGACCTTCTCGACGATCCAGCGCATCGACTCGGGCAGGCGGTCGAAGTTGCGGTCGAAGGAGCGAAACCCGGGAAGCTTGATTAGGCGCTCCATCAGCTGATAGCGATCGCCCTGCTTGGCGCTCGACTTCTCCCACTCGCGGTCGAACTGCTCCGAGCTGAAGCTCTCGTCAACGCCGGCGAACCGGAAGGCCCTCCGCATCGTCTCGCGGCGCTCGCCCTGCAGCTCCTCCTGGGCGATCACCTCGATCTGATCGCGATCGAACAGCTTCAAGTAGGGCTGGAGCTGCATCCAGTAGAGGGAGCGCTCCAGGTAGGCGGTGTCCGGCGCCGAGAGGGTCGGCTCGAGCTCGCGGCTCTCATAGCCCGCCCCGGTTGCGTGGACCCAGTGCGAGAGAACCCGCTTGATCGGGTCGCGGACCATGTAGATCAGGCGCGCCTCCGGACAGTGCTCGTGGATCCGCTCGGCGACACCGGTGTAGCGGGGCAGGTTGGTGTAATGGGGCGAGGACTCCCCGCGGACCTCGAAGCGATCGTCGAAGCGGCTCGCGTACCAGTCGAGGCCGAGGTCCCAGTTGAGCTCGGTGACGAAGAAGTTCAGCTCTTTGGGCTTCGACATCTGGATCGCCGGATGGAGGCCCAGGTAGTGGTGGATGCTCGTCGTCCCGCACTTCAGCCCGCCGATGATGATCAGGTTCGGCATCGCCGCATGCGGCTTGCGGCGGCGACGGGAGCTTCGGTTGCGGTCGGCGGTGTAGCGCTCGCGTGCACGCGCGCACATCGCCTCGTCGGCCGGGTCGTGCGTTGCGGCTGAGGCGACCGTCTCTGTCTCGGCCTCGGACAAGGCTGGCTAGTGTAGCTTCGCCGCGAGACCGTGATCGCGGCCGACCTCTCCTCGAGCCTTCGCTCTTTCACCGACGCCGCCAGTGCCTTCTTCTCGCATCTGGCGGACGTCCGCTGGCTGCCTTTCGCCCTGGCGCTGCTGATGCTCGCGGCGATGCAGCTCTCCCGGGCACGTGCCTGGCACAACGTGCTGCGGGCGGCCTATCCCGGGACGCCGATCTCCTTCGTTCGCGTCACCGCCTCCTATCTCGCCGGCGCCGGCATCAACGCGATCATTCCGGCGCGAGCCGGCGATGTAACCAAGATCTTCCTGGTCAAGAAGCAGATTCCGCACTCCTCCTATCCGGCCGTCACCTCGTCCTTCTTCGTCCAGTCGGTGTTCGACACCACGGCCGGGGTGCTGGTCCTGCTCTATGCGGTCACCCAGGGGTTGCTGCCCCGGCCACCGGAGCTTCCGGACCTCCCCGCCTTCGAGATCGCCTTCTGGGCGGAGAACCCGCAGCTGCTGATCTTCGTGATCACCGTCCTCGGGGTCGGCTCGCTGATCGCCTTTGCCCTGCTGGCCCGCCGTGCCGAGCAGTTCTGGGCGCGGATCAAGCAGGGTGTCGCGGTGCTCAGCGAACCAAGGCGCTACCTGCGCCAGGTGGCGGCCTGGCAGGGGATCGGGTGGCTCTGCCGCTTCGCCGCGTTCTGGTTCTTCCTCGAGGCCTTCCAGATCGGGGGCTCGATCGCCAACGTGATGCTGGTGATGAGCGTCCAGGCGATCGCCACGATCGTCCCCCTCACCCCCGGGGGCGCAGGGGCGCAGCAGGCGCTCCTCGTCGCCACCCTCGAGGGGCCGTCGCGCTCGGCGGTTCTCTCCTTCTCGGTCGGCACCCAGATCGCGATGGCCGCCTGGTCGGTCATCCTCGGCTTCGGCGCGATCATCCTGGTCTTCGGCACCACCGACTGGCGCGGGCTGATCCGCGACGCCGAATCCGATGCCGCGGCGGAGGGCCGCGTCGAGCCGGCGACGGCTCAGCTCGACCAGCCCGGGTAGCGGCCCTCGACCCGCCACTGCCAGGGCGGCTGCTCGCCCGGGGGGAAGTCGTAGTGGTTGCGGCCGGGCAGGGTCTCCAGCGGCACCAGGTTGGGATCGTCGCGCAGCAGCACCCGGACGTTCGACGCTGCGAGGATCTCGCCGCGGTCGGCAACCCGGGCGACCGTCTGCCATCCGATCGTGGGACGGTAAAGCCAATAGGTGACGCGGACTGGGCCACCGCCTCGCCGGCCGTCCGAGACCTCGGTGAAGGCGGTGGTGCGCCGCCCCGAGGTTGTCAGGTGGGCGCCGGCCGGGCCAGGGAGCGGCACCGCGCAGCTCTCCCGGCGGCAGCGGCGGAAGTCCACCGGAACCAACGCGAGCCCCGAGGGGCTTGGCTCCGCGGAGGGAGCCGGGGCCAGCGCCCGCACCAACCTCGCCAGCGCCCAGCCGTAGGCCGGGACCAGGGGATGGTGCCGACAGGCGTCCGGGAGCCGTGGCGCGCAGGAGATACGGCGGGCGATCGCCCCCGCCAGCCCCCGGCCGGAGTCGAGGCCGCCGCCGGCGAGCGCCGAAGAGATTCCGGCGAGGACGAGGACAGCGATCAGCGCCACCAGCCCTGCCTGCTCGACCGTGGCGGATCCTCGCTGCGAACGCATCACGCGAAGCTAGGCGGCAGCGGTGCGCGGCGGTGACGCGCAAGATCAAGAAACCGAGTCGGGCGCCGGTCGCGCCCGTCTATCCTCTGAGCCATGGAAGGCAGCCCCTTCAACCTGTTCGGCGATCCGGACGAGTTCCGCGCCCGGATGGAGGAGATGGCCGAGCAGATGCAGTCCTCCCAGAAGGTCGCCTGGGCTGACAACGCGATCAAGCTCGCAGTCGACATGACCGTCGCCGCGATCCACCGACTCGAGCTCTCGGGGTCCAGCGACGAACAGGCCGTTCAGGTCCGCGACGCGATCCGCATCCTCTTCCCGGAGGCGGTCACCCTGGTGCGCGAAGCGCGCGAGGGACTCTCCTAGCGCGACGTGCCCTGCGCGCACGGGGTCGACCTGGCGCACTGGGAGCGGGGTTCGGGCCCGACCTGCCTGCTGATCCACGAGACCGCGACGGGCGCCGAGGTCTGGCGGCCGCTGGCGGCTGAACTCGGCGAGGACGTCCACGCGATCTCCTACGACCGCCGCGGCTGGGGCGGATCTGAGGCGCCCGAGCCATACGCGCGGACGACGATCGAGGAGCAGTCCGAGGACGCGGCGGGAATACTCGATGCGCTCGGAGCCGAGCGCGCCCTGCTCTGCGGAGCGGGCCTGGGCGCCGTCGCCGCGCTCGACCTGCTCCTGCGCCGCCCGCAGCGGATCAGCGGCGCGCGCCCTTCCTCGGCGCCGGCGCCGAGCGGATCCCCGCCGAGGTCTCGGCCGCCGCGCGCCGGCGGCCGCTCAGCCTGTTCGCAGCGCTGGGGGCGGTGGCGGCCTGGCCGCTGCGCTTCCAGGAGCTCGGCGCGGTCGAGACGCCGGTCCGGATCGTCGTCTCGACGGGGACCCCGCCGCCGCTGCGGACCGCGGCCGAGCAGCTATCGGGCCGGCTGAGGGGAAGCGAGGTCGTCGAGCTCGTCGGCGAGCGACTTCCGCAGCTGGTCGGCGCCGCGGAGCTCGCCGCTTCGATCGGCGAGATGCTGGGCAAGGACTAGCGGGGCCCCACTCAGACGATTTTCAGGCGGCCGCCGCGTCCGGCTGCCGCGGCGATCAGCTCGGCGATCAGCGCCGCGGGGAGGACCAGCGGCGTCGCCAGCAGGCTGATGCCGAGGTCGAGACGCCGCTGCCACAGCTGATTCGCAGGAGCCGGGGTGGCACGGCCGAGGCGGCCCAGGGCGATGTCGTGACCGAAGGTGAAGGCGTTCAGCAGGGTCTGCCACATCCCGCCGATCGCCGGGCGTGCCCGCCCGCCCGGATGCCCCAGCAGCCGCAGCGACTCGGCGGTGAAGAGGAAGCGCCGCCCGGGCTCCAGCGCCGACCACCCCGAGCCACCGATCCATGCCTGGAGGCTGGCACGGTTCGGCGCATCGCCATCGGCAACCGCGGCCGCCGCCGCGGCGGCGGCCTCGTCGCGGTCGGCCGGAGCGCCCTTGACCGCGAGGCCGCATCGCTCGCAGCGGCGCACCGCCAGCCCCGCCGGGCGGACCATCGCCCAGCCGAAGAGAGGCTCGCCGCAGGCGGGGCAGGGCGGGTTCTCGGGGCCGAGCCCCGCCTCCAGCGGCACCGCGGGACGGTTCTGCTCCCCGATCGCCATCAACTCGGCGCAGGGGATTTCTGCGCGACCCCCTCGACTTCCCGGCTGACCCCGAAGTCGCTCAGTGAGTCGAGGAAGCCGGCCGGGTCAAAGGCCTCCGATGGTGCCAGCGCCCCGCTCTTCTCATAGCCCGGCGCGGCCAGCCGCAGGGCGCCCTCCGCGATCGTCACCGCGGTCAGCCCGTAGACGTCGGAGCCCGAGATCACCCCCCGTCGCACCGCGCCGCTGGCTGGCTGCGCTTCGCAGACGATCATCCACACGGCGGCGCGGCGGGCGTCGGGGTCGGGGCCTTCGGGGAGGCGCTCCACGGCTCGCGCCGCCAGCCTCTTCAGCGGCGTTCGCATCGCCGCGCCGATCACCGGCAGCAGCGCCGGCAGCGCCGGGGCGATTTGTGGCGGCGCCATCGTCGCGGTGGTCAGCATCGTCCTCACGGTCCGCACATCGACATGGCGGGGCACAGTGATCGGCTCGCCGGAGGGATAGCGGGCCATCGGCTGGGCCCCGAGGGGCGAGGGAAACTCGAAGCTGCCGCGGCCGAGGCTGCGAGCGCCCGGGCGCAGGTGACCATCGGTGTATTCGAGCTCGGGGGCGGTGAGCATCCCGATCCCCGAAAGGGTCGTTCCCCTGGTCATCCGCAGGTTGCGGACCGAGTAGGCAAGGGTGAGCTCCTCCAGCGGCCCGATTCCCTCCGCGGTCAGCGCCGCGATCATGTCGCCGGGGGCGTAGTCGAATCCCATCGCGGTGACCAGGGCGGCGCCGCTGCGCTGCGCTGCGCTGGCGTAGCGGTCGAAGACGAGCCCGATGAAGGGCTGCTCGCCGGTGGTGTCGATGTAGTTCGTCCCGGTCTCGGCGGCAGCGGCGAGCAGCGGCTCGCCGTGGGCGCAGAACGGCCCGGCGCAGGCAATCACCGCGGCGCAGGGCTCGAGCAGCTCCCGCAGCCCGGCGGGGTCGCCGGTCTGCACGGCGCGGGTCGGCACCCCTCCCCCGAGATCACGGGAGAGCGCCTCGAGCTTGGCGGGGTTCCGCCCGGCAGCGATCAGCTCGGCCCCGCGGCGGCCGAGCTCCTCGCAGACCAGCCGCCCGGTGTAGCCGGTGGCGCCGTAGACGGCGATCGGCCCCGATTGGGAGGGTTTGGGCACGCCCCGATCCTACGCGAGCGCTCTCCTCATCCCTCGCCGGGCGATACGGTAGGGGGAGATGCAGCTGAGCGAGATCATGACCGCCGCGGTGGTCACCGCCGAGCCGGGCTCGAGTGCCCTCGAGGTGGCACAGCTGATGCGCGACCATGCGGTCGGCTCGGTCGTCATCGTCGACCCCGAGGGCACTCCGACGGCGATGGTCACCGACCGCGACCTGGCGATCAGGGTGCTGGCGGAGGAGGCGGGCTCGGAAGCGGGGATCGAGGAGAGCGCATCGCGACCGCTGGTCACGGGCGAGCCAGACATGGAGCTCGAGGAGGCGGCGGCGCTGATGGTCCAGCACCGGATTCGCAGGCTCCCGGTGGTGCTCGAGGACCGTCTCGCAGGCATCGTCACGATCGACGACATCGCGGTCCGCACCGGAAACCTCGAGGTCGCCCAGCGGATGACCCAGGAGGTCATCGAGGGGGCGCTGCCGCAGTTCTACTTCCACGAGCGGGGCTGAGCCGGCTTGCCGCTCACACCGGGGCAGCAACGGACCCGAAGCCGGGTCGAGAGGGTGATCGGCCTGGCGGCCCCCCTGCTCGACGTGGTTCTCGCCGTCGGCGACCGGATCTCCCGGATCGCCGAGCCCGAGGACTACGAGTACTACCCGGTCCGGACCGGCGAGCTCGCCAAGAACGACGGCCGCGAGGACGGCCAGATCCCGAAGCGCGCAGCCGAGCGATGAGCGAGCAGGAGCTCCTCGGGCGGGAGCGCCGCTTTGCGCCTCCGGTGGCGGTCGCGATCGTCGGGGTGATCGGCCTCGAGCTGGCCGGGTTCCTGGTGCTGCAGAGCGCCAGCCTGCCGACAGGCTCGCGGCTGGCGCCGGTGCTGCGGGCGGTCGACCCGGTCAGCTCCAAGCTGCTCTTCGCCGCGATCATGAGAGGCGCCGGGTTCGCGCTGATGGCGATTCCGCTCGCCTACCTGTTCAAAGCGGCCTCGGCGCGGGAGGATGGTGTCCGGTCGGCGCTGCTCGCCGCGGTGGTCGGAGGCCCGATCTTCCTGGCGATCTCGCTGGTGCTCCAGCAGGCGGCGATCAACGACGCCGCCTCCCAGCTCGTCGGCAAGCTTCCGCTCGCCCACCCGGAAGCGGTCGCCAGTGACCTGCAGAGCAACTCGACCCTCCTTCAGATCTCGCTCGGGATGGCGCTGGCCGGGACGATCGGGTTCCTCGCCGGCACCGTCTACACGTCGCGGCGAGCGATGCAGGTTGGCCTCCTGACCCGCTTCTGGGGGAACCTGGGGGCCGCGGCGGGGATGATCCTCGGGCTGGCGACGCTGATCCCCGCCCTCGCCCTGCCGGGGATCCTTGTCCTGACGGTCTGGCTGGTCTACCTGCTGCTCGTCATCCTCGACCGGGCGCCGGGCGGGTCGCGCCCACCGGCCTGGGACTCCGGTGAGGCCGTCGCCTGGGAGGTGCCCGAGCGCGGCGCTCGGGGCGGTGGCCTGTTCGGCGGCCTCAGGCCACCGGTTGGGGGCACCGAGGATCAGGCGCTCGAGACGACTGCCACCGAGACCACTCCGGCGGAGCCGGTCGAGCTCTCCAGCCCGGCTCGGGAGCGCGGCGAGCGCCGCAAGCGCAAGCGGCGTCAGTAGCGCCCGCCGGCAGCGAACGAAAACCCGGCTGCGCTCACCCGCAGAGGGGTGAAGCCCTGCCGAAGCGCCCGGGCGCAGAGGCCTGGGCCGGGATCCGCCTGCGCAGGCTTCTCGGTCTCCGGCTCCATCAGCCTCGCCCAGGCCTCGGCGCCGACCATCAGAAGGGCGCCCGGCATCGTCATGACCGGCTCGATCCGAGGCGGCATCGGCGGCCGCTCGCCTTCCCCCGGGCGCCGCTCCTGCCCCCCGTAGATCCCCGCCCACGGAAAGCGCCTGGCGACGAGCAGAAGCAGCGCGATCGCCCGCGGCTCGGCGATCACGTTGGCTCCGATCAGGAGAAAGAGCTCCGCGGCAGCGTCCTCGGCGACCGTGATCTCGACGCTCGGTCCCTGGAGAGCGAGCCGCAGGGAACGCAGGCATTCCTGCGGCCGGCCGGAGCCGCTTCCCGGGGACACCCGCACCGCCAGCCTCGGTCGCAGCGGCAGGGGCGTGCCTCGCGCCCTCCGCGGCGCCTTCGCCCAGGAGGTCGGCCGACCTCGCAACCTGACCGCCGCGGAGACCACCGCAAAGGCGGGCAGGTGGCGCCAGACCGAGGGCATCGATCCAAGCGAGCGCAGCGCCGCCCTGGACGAGGCCCGGGGATCGGCGCCGGGGCTGAGCCGAGCAAGCTCGCGGTTTCCGCCGCGCCAGCGGCTCAGCACGTCGAGCAGGGCGCCGCCGGAGGGGAAGGCGTAGACCATCTGCTCGGTTCTCAGGAGCACCCGCTCCCCGGCGCTGAAGCGGGAGCGGACGTAGGCATCATCGGCGACCAGCACGGGCATCTGCGGCCAACGCCCGCGACCGGCGCTGTTTACCGCGTAGCAACCCAGCCCCACAACCTGATCGGCCACCGAGGGGAGCCGCATCCATACCTCGGCGTAGCTGCGCGCGATCCGACTGTCCGGCATCAGCGGGAGGGGCAGGGGGGCCGCCATCCGCGGACGGCGGTCGCTCGCGAGCACGCGGTGGAGCTCCCTCAGGGCCCCGTCGCTGAGCGCCGTGTCGGCGTCCAGAAAGACGTGGACCCCGCCTTGCAGCAGGGGATCGGCGGCGTTCAGGGCGCGGGCCTTTCCGGCTTCTGCGATCTCGATCACCGTGAGTCGATGGCCTTCGGCCTCGACGGCCTCGGCGTAGCCGCGGGCGACCTCCGCGGTGCGGTCCGAGCAGCCGTTGGCGATCACCGCAATGTTGATCGCCACGACCCCCCGCTGGGCCAGCACCGAGTCGAGGCAGGCGGGAAGCTCGGCCTCCTCGTCGCGCGCCGGGATGATCACGTCGAGCCCTCCGGCGGGGGCCGGGCTCATCCGCCGCCCGCGAGCTCCTCGGCGGCGGCCCAGACGGCCTCGCGGATGTCGCGGTGCTTGATTGCGACCGGCTCCCGCGCACCACGCTCGGCGCGCCGACGCACCTCTCCGGCCGTCCTTCCGGGCGGCCAGAGGACGACGCGGCCTGCGGAGGCGAGCCGGGCGGGAAGTTGGAGCTGATGATCGTCGACGTGTTCGCGATAACTGGAGAGGCGGGGGATGACGAGCGGCCGCAGCCCCAGGTTGAGGGCCTGATAGATGCAGCCCGAGCCGCCGTGGACGACTACGACCGAGGCGGAGAGCATCGCCTCATCGAGCTCTTCGCGCTCATACCACCGCTGCCAGCGGGCCTCGATACCGGGGCATCGAGGGGTGTGGCCGTGTTGGACGTGGAGCTCCTCCCGCGGGCCCCGGAGAGCGTCAGCCATGCGAATCGCCCGGGGGAAGGGCTGCTCGTGGGTTCCGAGCACGGCGAGGATCACCAGAGGCTCCCCGCGTACTCGGCGCGCCGATGCCCTTCCGCCGCATCGGGCCACTGCACGAAGAGGCGAGTGGTGGCCGGCGCAGCCAGCCGTGCGGACAGTGAGAGGCCCTCGACCCGCTCGATTCCCTCCACCCAGATCACCGGTGTGCGCAGCAGCCAGGCGGCGTAGACGAGGGGCACGGCGACACCCGCTCCGGTGGTCACCAGCAGGCGCGGGCGCTCCCGCAGCAGCACCCCGATCGCCATGAGTGCGTTGCGTGCGAGATTCAGCAGGCTCCGGTTGGTGGGGTGGTGGGCGAAGAGGACGCGCTCACCGCCCAGAAGTTGCCTCGCGTCGGGCGTCGGGAAGGTGACCCAGACGCGATCCTCGGCTGCCCATCCCCGAGCCAGCTCGAAGAGCTGGCTCAGATGGCCTCCCGAGGAGGAGACCAGCAGAAAGGGGCGGCCGGCCCGGTTCGTCTACGCCCCCTCCGCCACCTGCTGCTTGAGGCGGTCGACGACGCCGGGATCGCGCAGCGTGGTGACATCGCCAAGCTCGTTCCCGGCGGCGATGTCGCGCAGCAGCCGGCGCATGATCTTCCCCGAGCGCGTCTTCGGCAGGTCCTCGGCGAAGTACATCTGCTTCGGCCGCGCCAGCTTGCCGATCTTGGCCGCCACGTGCTCGCGGAGCTCCGCCTCGAGCTCGGCTCCGCCCCCCTCGTCCCCCTGTGGAGTGACGAATGCGACGATCGCCTGCCCGGTGAGCTCGTCTGGCTGGGCGATCACCGCGGCTTCGGCGACCTTCGGGTGGGAGACCAGCGCCGACTCGACCTCCATGGTCGAGAGCCGGTGACCGGAGACGTTGATCACGTCGTCGATCCGGCCGACGATCCAGAAGTAGCCGTCCTCGTCGCGGCGGGCGGCGTCGCCGACCAGGTAGGTGTCCCGGCCATAGCGGTCCCAGTAGGTCTCGACGAAGCGCTCCCGCTCCCCGTAGAGGGTGCGCGCCATCCCCGGCCAGGGACGGGTCAGCACCAGGATGCCGCCGCCCTCGGCGATCTCGTCCCCCTCAGAGTCATAGATCGCCGCCCTGATACCGGGCAGCGGCACCGTCGCCGAGCCCGGCTTGGTCGTGGTCAGGCCCGGCAGCGGGGCGATCATGATCGCCCCGGTCTCGGTCTGCCACCAGGTGTCGACGATCGGGCAGCGCCCGCCCCCGATGTGCTCGTGATACCAGAGCCAGGCGCGCGGGTTGATCGGCTCGCCCACCGTCCCGAGCAGGCGCAGCGATGAGAGGTCGTGGGCGGCGGGGTGCTCCTCGCCCCACTTGATGCAGGCACGGATCGCGGTCGGCGCGGTGTAGAAGATGGTCGCCCGGTAGCGCTCGATGATCTCCCACCAGCGGTCCTCCGCGGGGTAGTTGGGCGCGCCCTCGTAGAGGATCGAGGTGGCGCCGTTGGCAAGCGGCCCGTAGACGATGTAGGAGTGGCCGGTCACCCAGCCGACGTCGGCTCCGCACCAGTAGACGTCGGAGTCCTCCTTCAGGTCGAAGACGAGCTTGTGGGTGGCGCTGACCTGGGTCAGGAAGCCGCCGGTGGTGTGGACGATCCCCTTCGGCTTCGCGGTCGAGCCGGATGTGTAGAGGATGAACAGCGGGTCCTCGGCGTCCATCGGCTCCGGGGGGCATTCGGGATCGGCCTCGGCGCAGGCCTCGTGCCAGAAGACGTCGCGTCCCTCCTGCATCGCCGGCTCGGTCCCGCAGCGGTCGACGACGACGACGTGCTCCATCTTCGGCAGGGAGTCGAGGATCTCGTCGACGGCGGGCTTCATCGGCACCGGCTCGCCCCGGCGCAGCGTGGCGTCGGCGGTGATCAGGGCCTTGGCGTCGGAGACCTCCATCCGTTCCCGCACGGAGTCGGCCGAGAACCCGCCGAAGACGACGTTGTGGATTGCGCCGATCCGCGCACAGGCGAGCATCGAGATCACCGCCTCGGGGACCATCGGCATGAAGATGCCGACCACGTCGCCCTTGCCGACCCCGAGGGTGCGCAGCACATTGGCGAAGCGCTGGGTCTCGGCGAGCATCTCGGTGTAGGTGACCGCCCGCCTCCCTCCCTCGCCGATCGCGTCGGCGTCCTCGGCCTCCCAGTGGAAGGCGACCCGCTCACCCCGGCCGGCCTCGACGTGGCGGTCGAGACAGTTGGCGCAGGCGTTGATCTTGCCCCCGATGAACCACTTGGCGAAGGGGGGCTCGGACCAGTCGAGCACCTGCTCCCAGGGCTCGATCCATTCCAGCTTCTCCGCCCATGACGCCCACCAGGTCTCCGGGTCGGCGTCGGCGCGCTCATAGACGCCGGGATCCGAGGCGTTTGCCTGCGCCGCGAACTCCGGCGGCGGGGGGAAGGTCTGCTCGGTCTGGAGCAGGACGTCGAGCTCCGGTATGTCGGCCACGCACTCTCCTCCTTGGGGGGTGGGGCAATCTTAATCGGACCCGCGGCCCGCGGCCCTCAGGACGGGCAGGTGATCCAGGGACGCGCCAGGAGGTCGTAGCTCTTGCGGATCGCGCTGAAGCGCAGCGCTGAGGCCTTGGAGCAGAACTTGGCGGGGCGAATCTCATACTCCGCCTCGAACACCGCCTTGCCCCGCTTCACGAACGGCGAGAAGCGCCCGCACTCGTGGTACTGGAAGCATTGCTCGACCACGGCGAAGTCGAAGACCCGGGCCAGCTGCGGGGCCTGCTCGGGGTCGTTCTTCAGCGCAACCGACATTCCCCGCCTGTGGACCTGCCTGGCCACCCAGCGGTTGAAGCGGAGCTGGTCGGCGGCGGTCAGCGGGAAGCCGGTGCGGTTGGTGAAGCCGTTGTCGTTGTCGGGTTCGACGGCGTCGAAGCCCTTTCGCCGGCAGAGGTCGAAGCGCGCCTTCAGCGGCTTCGCCAGGAGATCGATCCGCCGGATGTCGAGCCAGCGCTCGTCCGGATAGCCCTGGTACTTCCTGCCGATCACCTGCTTCGGAAAGGCGGCGCGGTCGGGGCGATAGCGCTCCCAGGAGCCTACGTCGAGGTAGCAGATCACCCTGCGGCCCTTGGCGTGGAGCTTGCGAACGACCCGCTTGCCGAGGTCGAACCCGTCGACCTCATACACCGGCGCCTTCACCGAGGTGTCGATCTTTCCCTGAAGCTGCCACTGCCAGGGGACCGTGGTTGGCCGCGGCTTCCAGCGCGCCGCCTCGGAGCTGGGCGCCGAGCCGCAGGCCGCCAGCACCAGGCCGGCGAGCACGGCGATGACAGGCAACCGGACGAAGTGGCGATGGTCGGGAATCAGCGCCAATCCGAGAGGCGGACTCGCAGCAAGAGCAGGGTTCCGGCCAGCAGCAGGTCGACCCCGACGATCAGCAGCCCCCCGAGCGCCTGCCCGGTGCTCGGCAGCGAGCTGCTGGTGCCGGTTCCGCCCAGGTCGGAAGACCGGCCGGTCTCAGTCGAGCCGCCGCCGCTCCCGCCGGAGCGGCCGCCGCTCCCGCCCGAGCCGCCGTCGCTCCTGGAGCCCCCGGCTCCGTCGCCGCCGCCCGACCCTCCGCCACCGTCCGCTGTCTTGACCACCACGGTCCCCTTCATGTTCGCATGCAGGGTGCAGATGTAGTCGAAGCTTCCGGCCTTTGTGAACTTGTGGACGTAGCTCTCGCCCTCCTTCAGGACTCCCGAGTCGAAGCTGTCTCCGGTGGCAGTATGACCCTCGGGGGCCTTGCCCTTGTTCGTCCACTTGACCGATTCGCCGACGTTGATCGTCACCGTCTTCGGGCTGAAGAAGTAGTCCTTGATGAAGACCGAGGCGGCGGCGGCCGACGCCGACGCGGCCCGGGAGGCTCGGCGGACGACCGAAGTGCGGAGCGTCGGCCCGGCGGCCGCGGGGTCGTCTTCGCCGACGCCGGTCACCTCTGAGCCGCTCCCGGTCCCCGGCTTCACCTCGCCGACGGTTTGTTCTGCGAGGGTGGGCGGGGAGGGGGAGACGCCGGCGTCGTTGCCGGCGGGCTCAGGGGACGGCTGCTCGGCGAGGATCGCCGAGGGCGCGATCAGCGAGGTGGCGACTACGGCGGCAACCGCGGCCGCCGGGAATCTCCTCATTCGAAACATCCTAGGCGCAAAGGCACGAATCATTGTCCAATTCCTCGCCCATGCGGGCTGGGTAGATCAGGACTGGATACGTACCCGGGCCGCGACGGGTTCGCAGCTCAGCCGAGTGGGCTGAATCCGGTGGGCGCCCCCTCGGCGCTGCGGTCTGCGGCTTCGATCCGCTTGCGCTGGGTGCGGATCTCGCTGAGAATCCGCTCCAGCCGCGGCTCGCGGGTGGTGTCGACGTGGCCCATCGCCTCGGCGACTGCGGGGTGAACCGCGGCGATCCGCTCGTGCATGGCCTGCGCGACCGCCCGGTAGGTGGGGTGCCCCTCCCGTCCGGAGCGCAGCTCGATCAGGTGCATCGCCTCACGCGCGTTGAGATCGAGCACGTAGCGGATCCGATAGCCGAGGCAGAGCGCATAGGGAGCGGCCTCCGCGAGCCCGGCCTCCGCCAGGCGCTCGTATTCCTCCCGGGAAGTCTGCAGCGCCCGCCGGTAGCCGTCCTCGACCCCGGCCGCGATCAGCTCCTCGGGGACCCCGGCGCCGAGGTCGGGGCTGAGGCGCTGCCACTGGCAGGTCAGCATCCGATGGCGCGGGAGGTCGCGGAAGCCGCCGTAGTCGGAGACGAACTCGAAGCGGTAGCGCAGCGCCTCGAAGCCCCGCCCTGGGCGGTGGCGGCGGTTGG
>JBBRHQ010000025.1:0-16610 GCA_038222365.1 Solirubrobacterales bacterium | reverse complement strand
GTCTTGAGTGATTTCAGCGCAGAGTACGAGCGGCACAGGGCGTATGAGGCCTCGGCGCGCGCCGCTCGAAAATCGGATCGACCAGGCCGTCGCCGCCGTTGTTGCCCTTGCCGCAGATCACCCGCACCGGACCCTGCGGGGAGAGCTCGGTGACCGCCGAGGCGACCGCGCCGCCGGCCGTCTCCATCAGCTCCAGCGAGGGGATGCCGCGATCCTCGATCGCCCAGCGATCGATCTCGCGCATCCCGCCGGCGTCGAACAGGGGGTGGAGCCAGGGTTCCATGGCGCCAGGGTATCGGCGGCTGGCTCGTGTTTCCGCGACCGTCAGCGCACATAGAGTGGTCACGGGTCACGGGTCACTGACGACATCTATCGAGGGTCCATGCCTATCTCGTTAAGACCGCCGGTCGCCGCGGGCGCAGCTCTGGCATCTGGGCTGGTCTTGTTCGCTTGCGGCAGCGGCTCGGACTTCGCCGCGGAGGCGGACGGGATCTGCACCGAGCAGGCGGTCCGGGTCAACCGGGTGCTCGACGACGGTGGCACCCCGGGAAGCGCGTCTGAGACGGCGGCGCAGACCGCGACGCTGCTGCCGATCGAGCGCGACGCGGTCCGGCGCCTGCGTCGAGTCGAGGCCTCGGAGGGGGCCACCGGCGAGGCCTACCGGGGGTTCGTCGCCGGCCGCGTTCTCGCTCTTCGCCTCAGCGAGCGCCGCGCCCGTGCCGCGAGGCGCCGAGCCGGTGCCTCATACGCGGCGATCGGGGCCCGCCGCGAGCGAATCGTCAAGAAGGCCGACGCCGGCGCGGCCCGCGCCGGCCTGCTCGCCTGCGCCGAGCGGCTCTCGCGCGGAGCGTCGCGGGCCGTGGAGGCCGCGATCACGGAGATCGCCACCCGCCCCGACCCGGCTCTCTGCGAGGAGCTCTTCACCGCGAACTTCGTCCGCTCGGAGTTCGGCGACCCGGGGAGATGTCGTCGTCGTCAGCGACAGCCCCGCGGCGCTGCCCGCTCGGTCGAAATTGCCGCCTTGCGGGGAATCGACGGGGTCTACGCGCTGGCCACCATCCTCCCCCACGGGGGCGACTCCGGCGGGCGGCGGATGCAGCTGGGGATGCTCTACGAGGGCGGTGCCTACAGGGCCGACTCGCTGGCCAAGCCCGGGGGCTGAGCCCCGGCGGCCTGCGCCAAAGCGACGGCGGCGGCCATCTCGGCGGAGTGGGTGAGAGAGATGCTCACCTCGGCGATCCCGCGCTCGGCCGCGGCCGCCGCGATCCGCCCGTGCAGCCGGATCGAGGGAGGCTCCCCCGCGAGAACCTCGATCTCGCGCAGGCCGAGCGCCCCACGCAATCCGAGCGCCTTGAACACCGCCTCTTTGGCGGCGAAGCGGGCGGCGAGGTGCTGGGCGGGACGGCTGCGCGCCTCGGCGTAGTCGAGCTCTGCCTCGGTGAACACCCGCCGAGCCAGCCCCGGCCGCCTGGAGAGGGCCCGCTCGAGGCGATCGACCTCGAGCAGGTCGATTCCCACCCCGGCGCTCATCGCGACGTGCTCAGTCCCCGACCTTGAGCACGATCTTCGAGGTCGACAGGTCGCCGGAGGAGCCGGCGCCCACCGCCGCGAAGTCGAGCTTCTGCAGGTAGGGCATCGCCTGCTGGTAGTCGGCGTCGGAGCCCGCCCCCATCGACTCGGCCAGCTTCAGCACGGGGGCAATGTCGACGAACCCGGCGAGATCGGTCCCGCCGAGCGACTTCGCGGCGTCGTCGAAGGCCGAGCTCGAGTCGAGCGTCTGGCCCGAACCGCCCGAGAGGGCCTGCTGGGTCGCCTGATCGCCGTAGCCGACGACGATCCGGTCGTCCTTGGCGACTACCTCGACGGGCTGCTGCCCGAGATCCTGCGGGTCGCTGATCGAGAAGCCGCCGGGAATCTGCTTGAACCCGGTCGCGCCCGAGTTGCGCAGCAGGTCGGTCAGCTTGCCGAGCGACTCGGTGGCGGCCTGCGGATTTTTCGCCTCGATCACCAGTGCGCCGCCGAGATCGGAAGGACCGGTGCCCTCGACGAAGAGACCGACATCGCCGATCGAGGAGGCGATCTTCTCGACGTCGATCCCCTGCCGTGCCAGCGCGCTCTTGAACTGGCCCGGCGGGATGCTCCCCGGGATCCCGTTCTGATCAAAGCTGTCGACGATCTTCTGCGCCTGATCGCCGACATTCGGGCTGGCGAAAGCCGCCCAGGAGTTGGCCGGGAAGGAGCCGATGAAGTCGGTCAGCCCGGCGGCGTCGATGCCGCCGCCGGCGTTGGTGCTGACATCGACCTCGACCTGGTCGGAACCGGCGACGACGCTGGCCAGGGCGGTCGAGTCGCTGAGATCGTAGCCCAGCGAGTTGTAGAAGTCGAGCACCTGTTGGTTGACCTGGCCGCCAGCGGAGTCGAGCAGCGCTCCGATGTTCACGTAGGCGTCGGCGAGACTGTCCGCGGGAGCACCCGAGACCGCGTCGGTGTACTTGCCCTCGTCGGCGAGCGAGTCGCCCTTCGAGGCGTCGACCACCGACTCGAAGGTCTGCTTGTCCTCGGTCAGGACGACGAAATCGTCGACCACGCCCACCGAGGTGCCGTCCTCGGAGTCGGTCGTGTAGTCGACGCCTTCGTAGGAACCCTGGGTCACCGGGGAATCGGAGGTCTGCGCGAGCTTGTCAACGAAGGCGCTGGCGGCATTGTCGTCGGTGCTCTGGAAGGCCGCCCCCACGCCGGAGAAGTCCTCGCCGTCGTAGCGCTGGAAGAAGACGCCCGCCTTCTCGCCGAGCCAGGGCTCGATGTCGTCCTCGAAGCTCATCTTCTCGCCGGACTGGGCGATCCCGGAGTCGATCTGGTCGACGATCAGGGTGCCCGGGTCGCTGATCCCGGCGAGCTTCTTCGAGAGGTCCTCGATGTTGGTCTTGAGGCTCCCCTCGGGCCTCACCGTCGCCTCGACGAACAGAGGCGAGGTCGCGGGCGCCAGGCTTGCGGGATCAGCTCCGCCGCTGCTGCTGGAGCCGCCGCAGCCGGCGATCGCGAAGGCCGCCAGGCCGGCGCTGGACAGGACGAGAGAGACATGGCGTCGAGTATTCATAGGCCGGGCATCGTAGCGACGCCAACCACGTCAACCGCGCCCGCGGCCGATCATTCGACCGTGACGGTCTTGGCGAGGTTGCGGGGCTGGTCGACGTTGAGCTCGTTGAGGCGGGCAATGTGGTAGGCGAGCAGCTGGAGCGGCAGGATCGCGAGGATCGGCTGCAGAATCCAGTCGCTTCGCGGCACCTCGATCGTCTGGTCGGCGACCTCCGCCACCCGGCCGTTGCCGGCGGTGGCGATTCCGATCGTATCGGCGCCGCGGGCGCGCACCTCCTCGACGTTGGAGAGGACCTTCTCCAGCACCGGGCTGTCGGTGGCGACGCAGACGACTGGGGTCGAGGTGTCGAGCAGTGCGATCGGCCCGTGCTTCATCTCCCCGGCGGCGTAGGCGTCGGTGGGAATGTAGGAGATCTCCTTTAACTTCAGAGCCCCCTCGAGGCAGACCGGAAGCCCGATGTGGCGACCGAGGTAGAGGAAGAAGCGCTGCTGATGGTGGCTGCGGGCGATCGCCCGGACCGGCTCGTCCACCTCCTCGATCGTCTGCTCGATCTTCGAGGGGATCCCCTTCAGCTCGACCACCAGCTCGGAGACCCGCTCCGCCGGAAGTGTCCCGCGCAGCTCCGCCAGGCGCAGGCCGAGCAGGTACATCGCCGCCACCTGGGCGACGAAGGTCTTGGTCGCGGCGACGCCGATCTCGAGCCCGGCGCGGGTGTAGAGGACGGCGTCGGCGTCCCTGGTCGCCTGGCTCCCCATGATGTTGGTCACCGCCAGCACGGTGGCGCCGTTCTCGGCGGCGAGTCGCATCGCCGCCAGGGTGTCGGCGGTCTCGCCCGACTGGGTGATGCCGACGACGAGATCGCCCTCCCCGATCACCGGGTTGCGGTAGCGGTACTCGGAAGCGATGTCCATCTCGACCGGCACACGGGCCCATTCCTCGATCGCGTAGCGGCCGACGAGGCCGGCGTGGTAGGAGGTACCGCAGGCGACGATCACGATCCGCGTGATGCCGCGCAGGAGCTCGTCGCTGAGGTCGACATCGGAGAGGTCGACGCCCTGATCAGTCGGCAGGCGGTCCCCGATCGTCTCCGCGACGGCCTCGGCCTGCTCGTGGATCTCCTTCATCATGAAGGTCGGATAGCCGCCCTTCTCGGCCGCGTCCTCGTCCCAGGTGACCTCTTCGGCCTCGCGCTCCACCGGAGAGCCCGCGGCATCGGTGATCCGGATCCCGGAGGCGTCGACGGTGACGATCTCGCCGTTCTCGATCAACATCACCTGCCTAGTCTCGGCCAGGAAAGCCGGGATCGCGGAGGCGAGGAAGGTTTCGCCGTCGCCGATCCCGGCGATCAGCGGGCACTCCTTGCGGGCGCCGACCAGGAGCTCGGGTTGATCGGCGCAGACGGCGACGAAGGCGTAGTGGCCGCGGAGCTCTCCGAAGGACACCCTGACCGCCTCGGTGATGTCGCCGTCGTAGTTGCGCTCGATCAGGTGGGCGACGATCTCCGCGTCGGTCTCGGAGCTGAAGCGATGGCCCTCGGACTCGAGCTCGCGCCGCAGCTCCGCGTGGTTCTCGACGATGCCGTTCAACACGATGTGGAAGCGGTCGCTGCAGTCGCTGTGGGGGTGGGCGTTCTCCTCCGTCACCCGACCGTGGGTCGCCCAGCGGGTGTGAGCCACCCCGGTCGTGGGGAGGCGCTCGGCCACCGCGACAGCGCCCCCGTTGGAATCCGCCTCCACGGCCGCCCGCAGGTTGGAGAGGTTCCCCACGGCGCGGACCGTCTCGATATGGCCGTCCGCGACCACCGAGACGCCGGCCGAGTCATAGCCGCGGTATTCGAGCTTCTCCAGACCGGCGACCAGCAGTTCGCGGCACGGCCGTGAGCCCACGTATCCGACGATTCCACACATGAGGAAGGGTCGGCAAAGGGTAGAGCGTCCTTGAGTGACGCCCGCCGCAGCCGCCCGCGCCCGGCTTAGCTCAACTCCCGCCGCACGACCTCGACCAGCCGCCCGGCGACCCGCTCGGCCTCTTCGGCCTCGGGCGCCTCGACCATCACCCGGACCAGCGGCTCGGTGCCCGAGGGGCGAACCAGGACCCGGCCGCGTCCCTCCAGGGCCCGGCCCTCCGCCTCCGCGGCCTCCCAGACCCCGGTGGCACCGGCGACCGCCTCGAGGTCGGCGACCCCGACGTTGACCAGAGTCTGCGGCAGCCTTTTCATCACGGAGACCGCGGCGAGGTCTCGCCCCGCCAGAGCCTGCATGGTCAGCAACGCGGCGCCGATCCCGTCTCCGGTCGGCGCGTAATCCATGGCGATGATGTGCCCCGACTGCTCGCCACCGAGCTTCCAGCCCCGGGTGCGAAGCTGCTCGAGAACGTGGCGATCTCCGACCGGCGTCGTCGCAACTTCGACCCCCGCCTCTTCCATCGCCCGGTGGAAACCGTAGTTGGTCATCACGGTCACGGCTACCCCGCCGCCGAGCGCCCTGCGATCCGCGAGGTGGCCGGCGCCGAGCGCGATCAGCTCGTCACCGTCGTGGGCCATTCCCGCCCCGTCGACCGCCAGCACCCGGTCGCCGTCGCCGTCGAAGGCGAAGCCGATCGTCGCCCCGGAGCCGGCGATCCGCTCGCTGAGATGCTCGATGTGGGTGGATCCGCAACCCTCGTTGATGTTGCGCCCGTCGGGCTCGGCGGCGATCGTCTCGACCTCGGCTCCGAGCCGCTCGAAGATCGCCGGGGCGGCGCTGTATGTGGAACCGTTGGCGCAGTCGAGCATCACGCTCGTCCCGGAGAGATCGAGCGGAAAGGCCTCCTCCAGCGCCCGCAGGTAGTCCCCGAGGCCGCCGCTCAGCTCCCTGACCCGGCCGAAGCGGGCAACCGGCGGCGGGGGGCGATCGAGCAGCTCCTCGATCCGGGCCTCGTGCTCGTCCTCGAGCTTGTAGCCCTCGCCGGAGAAGAACTTGATCCCGTTGTCGCCGAAGGGGTTGTGCGAGGCGGAGACGACCGCCGCCAGCTCGAGGCCGTGGCGGCGGGCGAGCACCGCCGCCGCCGGGGTCGGAAGGACTCCGGCCATCAGCGCGTCGCCGCCGGCAGCCGCGACGCCGGCGGCGAGGGCGGCCTCGAGCATCGGCCCCGACTCACGCGTGTCCCGGACGATCAATACCCCGGGACGCTCCGCCGCGGTTGCGGCGGTCGCCGCCCGGCCGAGAGACATCGCCAGCTCGGCGGTGATCGCCGTCCCGGCCTCGCCGCGCACGCCGTCGGTGCCGAAGTATTTGCGTTCGGTGGTCAGCGCTTCGAGAACTGCGGCTTCTTGCGGGCCTTCTTCAGCCCCGCCTTGCGACGCTCCTTGACCCTGGCGTCGCGGGTGAGGAAGCCCTTCCGCTTCAGATCTCCCCGCAGCTCCGGGTCGATCTCGGTCAGCGCCCGGGCGATGCCGTGGCGAACCGCCCCGGCCTGGCCGCTGATGCCGCCACCGTGAACCCGCACCCGCACGTCGACGTTCTCCTCATAGCCCGCCGAGGCGAGCGGCTGCCGCGCCATCGTCTGGTGCAGGGGACGCGGGAAATACTCCTCGAGCGTGCGCTGGTTGATCTCGATCTTGCCCTCACCGGGGGTGAGGATCACCCGCGCGATCGAGCGCTTGCGCTTGCCCGTCGCCACGTAGCGCGAGCCGCTCTCCATCTGCGCCGGCGCCCTGGCGGCCGCGTCCTCCTCGGTGCCGTCGGTGACGAGCGCGGCCTCGCGGCTGGCCCGCTCCTCGGCCTCCGCGTCGATCCGGGCCCTCTCCTCGGTGCTCAGCTTGGCGTCGGGCTCGACCGCGATCGGCTCCAGATCGGCGCCGGGAGGAAGATCGGCGCCCTTGGAGGAATCGGCGGGCGCCTCTTTGGAGGCGGACTCAGGTGTTGACTCCTCACCCTCTGCCGCGGCGTCGGCGGCCAGGGCAACCTCGGGGTCGGGCTCGGAATCACTGCCCGACGCCTCCTCGGAATCACCACCTGCCACGTCCTCAGCTGCGCTTCCGGGCGTGTCAGGGTCGGGGGCGGGCTCTGGTTCCGGTTGTTCTGCCTCTGTGGCAGCGTCCTCAGACAGGGCCTCCTCGGCGGGGGGCTCCTCGGCCGGGGTCTCCTCGGGGGTCGGGGCCTCGGGCTCCTCTGGCTTTTGCTCGGGGCTCTCGGGGGGTTCTTCGTCGGCCATCTACTTCTCCAAGTCCATCGGTTTTGGGGTCTGTGCCTGGTGGGGGTGCTCGGGACCGGCGTAGACCTTGAGCTTGCGGAGCTGCTGGCGGGCGAGGCGGTTTCGGGGCAGCATGCCCTTGACCGCCTTGCGGATGACCTCCTCCGGGCGACGCTCGAGCATCTCCCCCAGGGTCCTCGACTTGATTCCGCCCGGATAGCCGGTGTGGCGCCAGTAGGTCTTCGCCTTCAGCTTGTTCCCGGTGACGTGGATCTTCTCGGCGTTGACGACGATGACGAAATCGCCGGTGTCGATGTGGGGCGTATAGGTGGGCTTGCGCTTGCCGCGCAGAGTGTCGGCGATCCGGGTCGCCAGCCGCCCCAGGGTCTGCCCCTCGGCGTCGACCACGTACCAGTCGCGCTGGCGGGTGCTCGGAGTGGCGACGAAGGTCTTGGTCATCTCGCTCAAAAAGCCGCGCGGGCAGGCACTTCCAGCCCCGGCGCGGCTGGCGGATGATAGCCGCCGCGGTGAAGCCGCGCACGACGGTCGCCGCGGTGACCTGCGGCGAGGTTATACTGCCGCGCCAGTTGTGCCTAATCCCGTCCGGTCGACTGGACGGGAGCGGAGGAACCGCAGAGACCTTTGCAGGTCTCAGGGGCGAATCGGCCGAAGCAAGTGCCGTAGCGCAGCTCTTTCAGCGCGAGCCCGACAGCTAACTCCGCAGGCCGAAGAAAGAGAGGCAACGAGCTTGGCCCAATGCGAGGGCGCCCGGCGCAAGCCGGTGGCGAGAGCGATAACCGCGGGTGTGATCATGGCGCTGACCGGCCTCGCCGGAGGTGCCTCGGCGGCGACCAACTCAGGCGGCGGCGCGATCGCGCCCAGCGCTCCCTCGGTGCGCGACGTGATCTGCCAGAGCGATTGCGTCGGGCTGCGGGAGGCGACCGTAGGAGGCAGAGTCCAGGTGACCGGCTCGAATCTCGGGCGAGTCAGCAAGATGACCTTCGCGGGCCGCCGCAAGCGGGTGGTCGCCGAGGTCACCGCGGCGACCGCAAGCACCGCCGAGGCGCGGGTCCCGGCGGGCGCGGTCGACGGCAAGGTCCGGGTCAAGGACGACTTCGGCAACTCCTCGGGCCTCTCCGCGGCCGAGCTGGTGATCAGGCCGAGGAGCGAGCTTGGCAGCGCCGGCGACCTCGAGGTCGCCGAGGCCGAGACCAGCCCCCGCAGGGCCTACTACTTCGGCGTCCACTACCCCCACCTCACCTACGTGATCCGCAGCGACCGGCGTCTCAACGACCTCCGCATCGACGTGGTCGGCAGGGACGGCTCGATCGCCCGCAGCTTCTTCCGCGACGACGTCCCCGCCAATTCGACCCAGCGAGTCCGATGGAACGGCAGGACCTCCTCCGGCCGGCCGGCGACCAATGGCGCCTATTCGTTCCGGATCCGCGCCCAGAGCGGCGTTCGCGCCCGCCGCGCATCGGGCGCCTCGGCCTCCACCGGCTTCAAGCTGTTCGGATACATCTTCCCGGTCCGTGGCCACCACCAGTACTGGGACGGGATCGGCGCCCCGCGCGCCGGGCACACCCACCAGGGCCAGGACGTCGGGGCCGCCTGCGGAACCAGGCTGCTCGCCGCCCGAGGCGGCCGGGTCCAGTACGCGGGCTACCAGGGGGCCGCCGGCAACTACGTCGTGATCGACGGCAAGAACACCGGCAAGGACTTCGTCTACATGCACCTGATCCGGCCCTCGCCGCTGCGGGAGGGCCAACTCGTCCACACCGCGCAGAAGGTCGGCAACGTCGGCCAGACCGGGGACGCCACCGGCTGCCATCTGCATTTTGAGATGTGGTCGGCGCCCGGCTGGTATGAGGGAGGTCACTTCCTCGACCCCGCCCCATCGCTGAAGCGGTGGGACCGCTACAGCTGAGCACTACCGGCACGAAGCGGGGCCTCTCCACCGCCAGCCCTTCAGTCGAGTGGCCGAAATCAGCAGGTAGGGAGAGGATTTCGTCCACTCGACACTGATTTGCGCTCCCAAACCGCCCCATCGATGATGGGAATGACTCTCATTCCTGATACGGTGGGACGATCGCCGCTGGCACTCACCCCGCTTCCGGCCGCGACCGACCCGGCTGGTCACAGCATGCGCTTCGCTCGCTGAGCGAAGCCGGCTACCGCAGCGGCGGCGCCAGGCGGCGGGTGGTCGAGCTGCTCGCCGGCGAGGGCTGCGCGGTGACCGCGCTGGAGATCGATCGCCGCCTCGAGCGGGTCGGCAGGGCGAGCGTCTACCGCGCCCTCGAGCAACTCGAGGAGCTGAACCTGGTGCAGCGCGTCGACCTCGGCGCCGGCTCGGCCGGCTATGAGCGGGTCGGCCCCGAGGGACGCCATCACCACCACCTCCTCTGCGAGCGCTGCGGCGCCGTGGCGCCTTTCACCGACGAGCGCCTCGAGGGAGCGATCGAGTCGATCAGCCGGACCTCGGAGTTCGAGGTCACCGCCCACGAGGTCGTCCTCCGGGGCGAGTGCCGCGACTGCTCGGCGCGGCCCTAGGGGCGCGCGGATGACCTGGATCGCGATCCCTCTGGCCGGGCTGACGGTTCTGGCGACCCTCGCCGGAGGCTCGGTCGCCCTGCGGCTGCGCCACTCGCTGCCGACCGTGATCGCGCTCACCGGAGGAGTCGTCGTCGCGGTGGCGCTGTTCGACGTCATGCCCGAGGGCATCGAGCTGATCGACGACCCGAACCGGGCGACCACCCTGGTCGCGGCCGGCTTCCTCGCCTTCTTCTTCGCGGAGCGGGCGCTCACCCTCCATCATCGCGACGACCCCTCGGAGGCCAGAGCTCACAGCCACGTCGGCGTGCTCGGCGCCCTGGGACTGTCGATCCACAGCTTCATCGACGGCCTCGGCATCGGGCTCGCCTTCGGACTGGACACGACCACCGGGTTGCTGGTCTTCGTCGCCGTGATCAGCCACGACTTCGCCGACGGGCTGAACACGGTCAGCTTCGTCCTCAGCCAGTCCGGCGACCTGCGCCAGGCCCGCCGCTGGCTGCGGATCGACGCCCTGGCCCCGCTGTTCGGCGCGGTGCTCGGCACCCTGGTCAGCGTCTCCGAGGTCACGCTCGGCTACATCCTCTGCCTCTACGCGGGATTCTTCCTCTACATGGGGGCGACCGACCTGCTGCCAGAGGCGCACGCACACGCCTCCTGGGCCAGGGTCGCGCTGACCGCCTCGGGTTTCGCCGCGATCTTCGCGATCACCCGGGTCGCCGGCGTCTGAACCTCGCCGGGCGCCGGTGGCTCACTCCCACTCGATCGTCGCCGGCGGCTTCGAGGAGATGTCGAGGGTCACCCGGTTGACCTCGGCGATCTCGTTGATGATCCGGTTCGAGACTCGCTCCAGCAGGTCGTAGGGAAGCCGGGCCCAGTCGGCGGTCATCGCGTCGTCGGATGTAACGGCGCGGATCACGATCGGGTAGGCGTAGGTGCGGCCGTCGCCCTGCACCCCGACCGAGCGCACCACCGGCAGGACGCAGAAGGACTGCCACAGCTCACGGTAGAGCCACGCCGCCCGCACCTCCTCCTGGAGGATCGCGTCGGCGGTGCGAAGGATCCCGAGCCGCTCGCGGTTGACCTCGCCGCCGACGATCCTGATCGCCAAGCCCGGTCCCGGGAACGGCTGGCGCCAGACCATCCGGTCCGGGAGGCCGAGCTCCGCGCCAACCGCCCGCACCTCGTCCTTGAACAGCATCCGCAGCGGCTCGACCAGGTCGAAATCGAACTCCTCGGGAAGGCCGCCGACGTTGTGGTGGGACTTGATCGTCTCGGTGCCGGTGCCGCCACCGGACTCGATCACGTCGGAATAGAGGGTCCCCTGGACCAGGTAGCCGACCTGATCGAGCTTTGCCGCCTCCTCCTCGAAGACCCTGATGAACTCCTCGCCGATGATCTTCCGCTTCTGCTCGGGGTCATCGACCCCGGCGAGCCGGGAGAGGAATCGCTCCTCCGCCTCGACGTGGACGAGCGGGATCCCGAACTGGCTGAACGCCTCGACTACCTGCTCGGCCTCGTTTTGGCGCATCAGCCCGTGATCCACGAAGACGCAGGTCAGCCTCTCCCCCACCGCCCTGTGGACGAGTAGCGCCGCGACCGAGGAGTCGACCCCGCCGGAGAGCCCGCAGATCACCCGGCCCTCGCCGATCTGGGCCCGGATCGCCGCCACCTGCTCGGAGATCACCGACTCCGGCGACCACTGCTGCTCGCATCCCGCGACGTCGCGAAGGAAGCGAGTGAGGATCTCGGTCCCGTAGGGCGTGTGGACCACCTCGGGGTGGAACTGGATCCCGTAGAGGCCGCGATCGGGCGCCTCGCACGCCGCCACCGGAGAGCCGGGACTGGAGGCGAGCGCGGCGAATCCCTCGGGCGGCTCGAAGACCGTGTCGCGGTGGCTCATCCAGCAGTGCTGCTCCGCCGGCAGGCCGGCGAGCAGCTCGCCGCCGCCGTCGAGCATGGCCAGCTCGGTGCGGCCGAACTCGCCGGCCTCGGCCGCCTCCACCCTGCCGCCGAGCGCCGCCACCATCGCCTGCATCCCGTAGCAGATGCCCAGCACCGGGATGCCGAGATCGAGCAGCTCGGTCGGGAACCGCGGCGCGCCCGGCTCATACACGGACGCCGGCCCGCCCGAGAGCACGAGCCCGCGCGGCCGGCGCCGCTCGATTTCGGTGACCGCCACGCTCGAGGGCAAAAGCTCGGCGAAGACCCCGCACTCGCGGATCCGCCGGGCGATCAGCTGCGAGTACTGCCCGCCGAAGTCGAGGACCAGCACCTCCTCGTGCGCGGGGACCTCTTCCGCCCCCGGGGCGCCGACCCCCGCCGCCTTCTCGACCGAGATCTCGGGCGCGTGGTCGCGCACCCCGCCCCCAGGGGACGCCTCAGTCATCGCTGACGGCCACCCCCGCGCTGACCGCAGCGCGGCCGTTGGACCCCATCCCGACGGACTGCTCCTGCTGGAGCTTCTTTCCCTCGCTCTGCAGCGCCGGGGCGACCATCACCTCGGCCCTCTGGAAGGAGCGGATGTCCTCGTAGCCGCAGGTGGCCATCGAGGTCCGCAGCGCGCCCATCAGGTTGAAGGTGCCGTCGTTCTCCTGCGCCGGCCCGAGGAGGATCTCCTCCATCGAGCCGTCGGTCGTGGTCGAGACCCGGGTGCCCCGCGGCAGCGAGGGATGGAAGGTCGCCATCCCCCAGTGGAACCCCCGGCCCGGCGCCTCCTTGGCCCGCGCCAAGGGTGAGCCGACCATCACCGCGTCGGCGCCGCAGGCGATCGCCTTGGAGACGTCGCCGCCGGTCCGCATTCCGCCGTCGGCGACCACGTTGACATACTCGCCCGTCTCCAGCATGTGCTGGGAGCGGGCCGCGGCGACGTCGGCGATCGCTGTCGCCTGGGGAACGCCGATCCCGAGCACGCCACGGGTGGTGCAGGCGGCGCCGGGGCCGACCCCAACCAGGACCCCGACCGCCCCGGTTCGCATCAGGTGCAGGCCGGTCGAGTAGGAGGCGCAGCCGCCGACCACGGTCGGCACCGGCACCTCGGCGATGAACTCCTTCAGGTTGAGAGGCTCGACGCTGGTCGAGACGTGCTCGGCCGAGATCACCGTGCCCTGGATCACGAGGATGTCGATCCCGGCCTCGATCGACGTGTCGCAGTAGTCGCGGACCCGCTGCGGGGTGAGCGAGCCGCAGGCGACCGCCCCCTGCTCCTTGATCTCGGAGATCCGCCGGGCGATCAGCTCCGTCTTGACCGGCTCGGCATAGATCTGCTGCATCATCTGGGTGGCCAGGTGCCCCGGGGCGGCCGCGATCTTCTCCAGCTGCTCCTCGGCGTCCTCGAATCTTGTCCAGATCCCCTCGAGGTTGAGCACCCCGAGGCCGCCGAGCTTGTTGACGAGGATTGCCGTCTCCGGGCTGACCACGCCGTCCATGGCCGAGGCCATCAGGGGCAGCTCGAAGCGGTAGGGCCCGAGCGTCCAGCTGACGTCAATGTCGTCGGGGTCGCGGGTGCGGCGCGAGGGAACGATCGCGATGTCGTCGAACCCGTAGGCGCGCCGACCCTTCTTGCCTCGACCGATGTCGATCTCCATTCAGGTCCTCCGAGGGTGGCGTTGAGGTGGCAGCGTATGGAGCGCCGCGGACAAGAAAGCCCCGCCGTGGCGGGGCCGGAAGATCCCTGTTTGCGGCTTTCCGGGGCGAAATTCCACTACCCCCACGATAGTAGCCGTCAGCTCACCTCCGCCGGTACCTCGAGCGCCTGGATTTCGACCCCGGGGAGGATCCGCTCCACCTGGTCGCGGTCGACCGTGCCGGCGCCGAAGTGCTGGGTCGACTCGGCCCCGCAGGCGACCCCGTAGGCGAGGCAGTCTGCGGGTGCGCCGCCGTCGTAGCGGGCGGCGACATAGCCGGCGAGGAAGGCGTCACCCGAGCCGACCGCCGAAACCGGGTCGAGGGCCTCCGTCGAGACCTCGAAGAACCCCCGCTCCGAGCCTTCGCCGACGACCGCGACGCACCCGGCGGGCCGGGTGATGATCGCCTCGCCGGCGCCCAGCTCAACCAGCTCCGCCAGGCTCGAAGCGACGTCGCCGGCGCCCTCGAACTCGTGCCCGACGAGCTCTTCTGCCTCGCGCTCGTTCGGGGTGACGACCGACGGCCCGGCGCGCAGGCCAGCGAGCATCGGCTCGCCCTCGGCGTCGAGGATCACGGTCACTCCGCGGCCGCGAAGGTCCTTGACCAGCCGCGCGTAGAGATCGGGCTGGGCACCCGGCGGCAGGCTGCCCGCAAGGACGCAGAGCCTGGCCCCGGCGGCCAGATAGCTGAGCCGCTCCTGGAACGCCCCGATCTCCGTCGCGCTGACCTCCGGTCCACGCTCGTTGATCTCGGTCTGCTCGCCCGAGGTCGGATCGATCACCGCCAGGTTGATCCGCGTCTCCGCGGCGATCGGGGTGAAGTCGGTGAGCACCGACTCCTCGGCGAGTTGCTCGAGCAGCTGGGCGCCGGTCGGCCCGCCGCCGAGGCCGGTGGCGATCACCGGCCTCCCCAGGAGGCCGAGGGCGCGGGAGACGTTGACGCCCTTGCCACCGGCCGCGGAGCGGCTCTCGACCGCCCTGTGACGGTGGCCCTGGCGGAAGTTCGGGACCGCGACCGTGCGGTCGAGGGCGGCGTTGAGTGTGACTGTGAGGATCACTTGTCTCGGCGCCGCCGGCGGAGCAGCCACCGGAATGACACCGCGCCCATCAGTATCACGAACCCGCCCGCAGCGAGCGGCGCCCGATGCTCGGAGACGAAGCTCCGCGCCCGGTCGAAATCGCTCGCCCTGCCGATCGCCCGCGAGGCGAGGAGCGGCACGCGCGCCACGCGGCGGCCGTCGACCTCGACGATCGCCGCGCCGATCGGCGCCCGATGGCGGAGCGGCCCCTCGACCTCTGAAGGAGCTCGCACCTCAATCCTCAGCCGCTGGTCGCGGCGCAGCCCGACGGCGACCGTGCGGGCCGCGAGCAGCGACAGCTCGCCTCCCGAGTAGCGGATCGAGGGACTGGCCACCCGCTCCCCCGCCCTCAGCGGACGGCGCTGCCGGTAAAGGGAGAACCCGTAGTCAAGGAGGTTCAGTGACTCCGCGTCACGCTGGCTCTCGCTCGGCGCCCCGAGGACGGCGGAGATCAGCTCGACCCCCCTGCGCCGGCCGGAGCCGACAAGGACGTAGCCGGCGCCGAGGGTGTGCCCGGTCTTCACCCCGTTTGCCCAGGGCGCCCGGAGGAGCAGGGTGTTGCGGGTATAGATCGTCCGCTTCGGGCGCAAACTGCGAAGCACGGCGCTGCGCGAGTCGACGATCCGAGCGAAGCGCGGGATCTCGAGCAGGCGGCGGCTCAGCGCCACCAGGTCGCGGGCACTCGAGAAGTTGCCGGCCTCGTCGAGCCCGATCGGGTTGGCGTAGTGGGTGTCGGCGAGGCCGAGGGCGGCTGCCCCCAGGTTCATCCGGCGGACGAATCGGGGCTCGCTTCCGGCGGCGGCGACCGCCAGGGTCTCGGCGGCGTCATTGCCGCTGCGCAGGATGAGGCCGTAGAGCAGGTCGCGAACGCTGATCGGCTCTCCGGCGCTCAACCCGAGCAGCGACTCGCCCGGGATCGCTGCGTAGGGGGCCGCCCGGACCCGCTTTGATTCCGGCAGCTCCCGCATCGCCAGGTAGGCGGTCATCAGCTTCGTCGTGCTGGCAATCGGAAGCCGCTCCGCCGCGGCGTGGGAGACGACGGTCTCGCCGGTGCGAGCGTCGATCACGACCCAGGCGCGGGCTTCGAGCCGGGGCGCGGCGGCCGGCCGATCCTCGCGCTTCGGCTCGGGTGCCGCCGCGGCGCAGGCCGGCGCAGCGAAGCTCAGAAACGCGAGCAGCGCCGCGATACGCTGCGGGCGCAGCCGCCTCAGCGCAGCTTCAGCTGCTCGCCGGCGATCAGGATCTGCGGATCGAGGTCGGGGTTGAGCCGCTCGATCTGGGCCAGGGGCACGCCGGTCTTGTGGGCGATCGCGCTCAGGGTGTCGCCCTCCTGAACCGTGTAGGCCTTCGGCGCGGGCTTCTGCTTCTTGCCGCGCTTGCCGCCCTTCTGATGCTTGGCGGGATGGTTGCGCTTCGAGTGCCCGTCGTCGTCGCTGGAGGCCGCGACCACGATGACGATCGCGGCGGCGGCGCCGATCAGGGCCAGGAGGGCGAGCACCCGGGCCGGGACTTTGCTGCGTTTCTTCATCGATTGGGACTGCTCGGCGGATGGGAGCGGGTGATGGTATAGACGGCCCGGATCAGATCAGGCGGCCGAAACTTCCCAAACCGCCTCGCGCAGGCGCTCGGCGGCGGCGCCGGGATCGGGGTCGGAGGCGATGCTTCGGGAAGCGGATACCAGTGCCGCCGCGCGTCCGGGCGCGAAGGCCGGCCCCAGATCGGCGGGCTGCCCGCCCTGCGCCCCGACACCGGGGATCAGGAAGACCGATCGCGGCATCAGCTTGCGTAGGCGGGCGATATGGCGGGGCGCGGTCGCGCCGACCACGGCCCCCAGCCCGCTGAGTCCGCCGGCGCCCGTGAGCCGCGGCGCGAGGGCGTCGACCAGCGCGGCGAGATGCTCGTGAAGCGGAGCCCCGCCGCTGTCGAGGTCCTGGATCTCCGCGGCCCCGGGGTTGCTGGTGCGAACCAGTGCGAAGACACCGGCCCCGGGGGCGGGTTGGGGCCCCCCCCCGGGGTGTTCTGGGGGGGGGCCGCGGCGGGGGGTTGGGGGGGGAGCAGAATGCCCCCGCCCCCGGGCCCGGGCGC
>JBBRHQ010000024.1:0-16928 GCA_038222365.1 Solirubrobacterales bacterium | reverse complement strand
GACGACTTCTTCAACGGCCTCTTCATCGAGAACGCCCCGCCGTTGCTGACCGCGGTCGAGAACGTGCTGGTAGGCCCACTGATCGCCGTCCTCAGCTTCGTCTGTTCGGTCGGCAACATCCCCCTGGCGGCGGTTCTGTGGTCAGGGGGGATCTCGTTCGCCGGGGCGATGGCGACCGGGCCGAGGCCGACCCGCGATGACATCTTCGGCTCGGTCGAGCTCGACTACAAGCTGATCCTCAACCTGATCGCCCTGGTCGTCTTCGCGGTGCTCTTCTGGCTGACCGCTCGCCCGGCGTCACCGACCCGGTCTGCGGGACGAAGCGGATTTCAGCTCGAGGAGGCGAGCGCCTCGCCGACCAGCTCGAGGTCGTGACCGTAGGTGAGCAGCTCGGCGGCGGCCGCGGTGTCCGCCCAGCGCAGCTCGTCGACCTCGTCGTTGGGCTCGAAACGGCCGCTCAGCGGGCGCATCAACCAGTAGCGGACCAGCTTCGAGCGGCCCTTGCGATCCAAGTAGGCGACTGAGCCCAGCTCACGCCCCAGCTCACAGCGCAGGCCGGTCTCCTCCTCGACCTCCCGCAGCGCGGCCTGCTCGAACCCCTCACCCGGGTCGAGCTTTCCCTTCGGCAGGGTCCAATCCCCGTACTTCGGCCGGTGGATGAGAGCGGTCCTGGCCTGCGGGCCCTCTCCCTCGACGACCACGCCGCCGGCCGCGAGCACCTCCGCGGCCTCGCCAGGGTCGAGCTCCGTGCGCGCCATCGCCTCAGGGTACGTCGATCGGCACCGGCGCGTTTCCGGGGCTCACCGGGGGGTAGCATCACCGGCGCGTGCCCGACGAAGCGCCCAGCCCGGGAGCACCGGCGCAAGACGAGGTCTCGTCCCTTCGCTATGACCACGTCAGCAAGCGCTATGGGGACTCGACCGACCCGGCGGTCGACGATCTGAACATCGAGGTGGCGGCGGGCGAGATCTGCGTCCTCGTCGGGCCTTCGGGGTGCGGCAAGACGACCGCGATGCGGATGGCCAACCGCACGGTTGAGATCAGCGAGGGCGACATCCTGCTCGGCGAGCGCTCGATCCGCGATCGCGACCCGGCCCGGTTGCGGCGGGAGATGGGCTACGTGATCCAGCAGATCGGGCTCTTCCCCCACCGGACGATCGCCCAGAACATCGGCACCGTCCCCCAGCTGGAGGGGTGGAAGCGGGACCGGATCGAGGCCAGGGTCGCCGAGTTGCTCGAGCTGATCGGCCTCGAGCCGGGAATCGGCGACCGCTATCCGGCTCAGCTCTCGGGCGGTCAGCAGCAGCGGGTCGGAGTGGCCCGGGCTCTGGCCGCCGACCCGCTGGTGATGCTGATGGACGAGCCCTTCGGGGCGATCGACCCGATCAACCGCGAGCGGCTCCAGAACGAGTTCCTCCGCCTCCAGGCCGAGATCCGGAAGACGGTGCTGTTCGTCACCCACGACATCGACGAGGCGATCAAGATGGGAGACCGAATCGCGGTGATGCGCGAGGGTGGTCGGCTGGCCCAGTATGCGACCCCGGCGGAGCTGCTGATGGCTCCGGCAGATGAGTTCGTCGAGGATTTCGTCGGCGCCGACCGTGCCCTGAAGCGGCTGGCGCTGATGAGGGTGGGCGACGTCGAGCTCTGGGAGGCGCCGCTCGCCTACGTCGGGCAGCCGACCTCGGAGGTGGTGAGGAAGCTGGAGGGGGCCGAGGTCCCCTACCCGCTGCTGATCGACTCAGAGCGCCGCCCGCTGGGCTGGCTCTCGGAGCGGGACCTGGCCAAAGGGATGGTCCCGGCGACGCCGGACTCGCCTCTGGGCGCCCTGCTCGATCGCGACGACGTGCTGCGCGACGCACTCGCCGACCTGCTCCAGGAGGGATCCCAGTACGCGCCGGTCACCGACGCCTCGGGGCGGATCGCCGGGGTGCTCTCGGTCGAGATCATCTCCGAGTTCCTCGCCTCGCCGGCAGCGGAGAGCGACGAGCGCGGCGCGGCGGAACGGGTCCATGGTTAGCGCCGCCCCGATTGCCGAGGTCCTCCTGCACAATCGCAGCAACCCGGACTGCATCCAGCGCAACGAGATCTTCTGCCCGGGGTGGGCGGTTGACAACTTCAATCGCTACGTCGACCCGGTGATCCAGCACGTCGTCCTCGTCCTCGCCTCGGTCTGCATCGGCTTCGCGATCGCCTTCGCGCTCTCGCTGCTCGCCCACCGCCACCGCTGGCTCTCGCCGACCTTCCTCGGAGCGACCGGCGTCCTCTACACGATTCCCAGCATCGCCTTCTTCTTCCTGCTGCTGCCGATCACCGGTCGCGGCCGGACGACCGCGATCATCGCCCTGACCGCCTTCACGCTTCAGATCATCTACCGCAACGTGACGACAGGCCTTGCCAACGTCCCGGCGGATATCAAGGACGCCGGCCGCGGCATGGGGCTGACCGACCGCCCGCTGCTGTGGCGGGTCGAGATCCCGCTGGCGATGCCGGAGATCATCGCCGGGCTGCGGATCGCCACGGTCAGCACCGTTGCCCTGGCGACTCTTGCCGTCTTCGTCAACGGCGGTGGCCTCGGCGTGGAGATCTACACCGCCGGCAATCTCACCTTCAAGACCGGGATCGTGATCGCCGGCACTCTGGCGATCCTGCTGGCCCTCGCCTTCGACCTGATCCTGGTCGCGATCGGCCGCAGGGCCACTACGTGGAGGCGGGTGGCGAGCGGATGAGCGGACTGGTTCCTCATCTCTCGCTCGGCGCGCTCGGGCTGTTCGGGGACGCCTTCGACTTCATCTTCCACCAGCAGCCGGCGAAGACCGGCGGCGGACTCGCCACGGTCGGCGGTCTCGATCAGGTGGGCACCCTGGCCGTCGAACAGCTCAAGGTGACCGTGCTGGCACTCGGACTCTCGATCGCGATCGCCTTCCCGATCGGCGCCTACCTCGGCCACCGGGGGGCCGGCGAGGGCATGGCGCTGGCGATCGGCAACGCCGGGCGGGCGATCCCGGAGCTGGCCCTGATCGCCTTCATGGCCGCGGCGATCGGGGTCGGCCTCGGCAACCTGACGATGGCGCTTGCGGTGCTCGGGATCCCACCGATCCTCACCAATACCTACGTCGGGATCAGCCAGGTGGACCGGAACGCGGTCGAGGCGGCCCGCGGGATGGGGATGACCGGCGGCGAGGTGATCCGCCGCGTCGAGTTGCCGCTGGCGGTGCCGACGATCATGAGCGGGGTGCGAACGGCGACGATCAACATCGTCGCCACGGCGACGATCGCGCCGCTGGTCGGGGTCCTCACCCTGGGCGACTTCATCCTCTCCCGCAACGTCTACGGGGACGAGGGGGTGCTGGCGGGGGCGATCCTGGTCGCGCTGATGGCGCTGGCCCTGGAGCTGAGCTTGGCGGGGATCCAGTGGTTGATGACCTCTCCGGGGCTTCGCCTCGGACGGGAATGAGAAGCTTCGACATCGAACCCCGACAAGAAGGAGTCTCGTCATGAAAAACAGCGTGCGATCTCGCCTACCGATCGCCGCCGTCGCAGCCGTCGCCCTGATCCTGGGGCTATCGGCTTGCGGAAGCAGCGACAGCGGAACGACCGCCGAAGGGACCGGCAAGCGGATCGTCTCCAATCCGGCCAACGGCAAGGTCACGCTGACCATCGGCTCGAAGAACTTCACCGAGCAGATCGTCCTCGGCGAGATTTACTCGCAGGGCCTCGAGGCCGCCGGATACAAGATCAAGAAGGACCTCAACCTGGGGTCCGAGACGGTCGCGCTCCAGGCGCTGAAGGCCGGCCAGATCTCCGGCTACCCGGAGTACGCGAGCACGGCGCTGACCTCGTTCTTCGGGGTGGATCCGGAGAAGGTCCCGGCGAACGCGCAGGCGGCCTACGCTCAGGCCAACGGGGATTTCAAGAAGCAGAACCTGGAGGCGTTCCCGCCGACCCCATTCGCGTCGGCCAACGCGGTCGGCACGCTTAAGTCGACGGCACAGAAGCTGGGGCTGACGGACATCTCCGACCTGAAGGGAAAATCGCAGGATCTGACCCTGTACGGCTCACCGGAATGCCGCCAGCGGATCGACTGCCTGCTCGGCCTGCAGGAGAACTACGGGCTCCAGTTCAAGTCGTTCACGCCGGTCGACATCGCGCTGCGCTACGAGGTCCTCGACAAGGGACAGGCCGATCTCTCGATCCTGTTCACGACCGACGCCCAGCTCGCCGCCCAGAAGAACAAGTACGTGATCCTCAACGACGACAAGCACGTCTTCCCGGCGGGCAACGTCCTCTTCGTCACGGATCCGTCGACGGTGAGCAAGGCGGGCCCGGACTACGAGAAGACGATCACCGAGGTCCAGAAGGGCCTGACGATCCCGGTGATGCAGGAGCTCGACGCCCGGGTCGACATCGACAAGCAGACCCCGGAGCAGGTCGCCTCCGATTACCTGAAGGAGGACGGCTTCGTCAAGTAGTAACTGAGGGGTCATGGAGGGGCGGGCCGGTCCGGCCCGCCCCTCACTTGCGGCGGCTTCGCCGCCTGACATGCATGTGCCGGCGTCGTGTGAGCCGCGCCGGCCAAACATGACTGCGGATCTGTCACGCTTGGGCGAACCGTGGAGACCGCAAGCGCGACCCATACCCCGACCCTCCCAAACTACATAGGCGGCGCCTGGACCGCGGCCGCCGCCTCCGATTCGCTCGAGGACCTCGACCCCGCATCGGGTGAGTTGTTGGCCAGGGTGCCGCTCTCCGGCCCCGCCGACGTCGAGGCCGCCGTTCGCAGCGCCGCCGAGGCGCAGCCCGGCTGGCGGGATGTCCCCGCGCCGCAGCGGGCCCGGGCCGTGCTCGACTTCCGCGACGCCCTCCTGACCCACCGCGAGGACCTCGCCCGGCTGGTCACCGAGGACATGGGCAAGACCCTGGATGACGCCCGCGGGGAGGTCGGCCGCGGGATCGAGTCGGTGGAGTCTGCGGCCGCCGTCCCCCACCTGATGAAGGGCCGCAACCTCGAGGGCGCGGCCCGCGGGATCGACGTCGAGTTGGTCCGCCAGCCGGTCGGGGTGGTCGCCGCGATCACCCCCTTCAACTTCCCGGCGATGATCCCGCTCTGGTTCCTGCCGAACGCGATCGCGACCGGAAACTCCTTCGTGCTGAAGCCCTCCGAGCGCGACCCGCGCCCCTCGGAGATGATCGTCGAGCTGATCGACGCGATCCCGTCGATCCCCGACGGTGTGGTCAACCTGGTCCACGGTGGCCGCGAGGCGGTCGAGACGCTGCTCTCCGACCGAAGAGTCGACGCGATCTCCTTCGTCGGGCAGGCCTCCACCGCCCGCCTGATCGCCAGCAGAGCGGCGGAGGAGGGCAAGCGGGCCCAGGCGCTCGGCGGGGCGAAGAACTCGCTGGTCGTGATGCCCGACGCCGACCTGGAGCGCTCGATCCCGGCGATCATGGGCTCCGCCTTCGGCGCCGCCGGGCAGCGCTGCCTGGCCGGCTCGGTCTGCGTCCTGGTCGGCGACTCCGGACGCCGCGCCGAGGTCCGCGAGGCCCTCGCGGCGGCAGCCGGCGAGCTGCGGACCGGCGCCGGCGCCGAGGAGGGCACCGACGTCTGCCCGATGGTCGGCACCGAGGCGCGGGAGCGCGCCGTCGCGGCGATCGCCGAGGCGGAGGCCCACGGGGCCGAGGTCGTCCTCGACGGGCGGGATGCGAGCGCCGGGCCGGCGGGGACGATCCTCGGCCCGACCATCGTCGAGACGGCCGAGCACGAGTCCGACATCGCCCGCGAGGAGATCTTCGGCCCAGTGCTGGCCCTGATCGAGGCCGATGACCTCGAGGCGGCGCTCGAGTTCGTCAACGGCTCGCGCTACGGCAACTCGGGCTCGATCTTCACCACCTCCGGGGCCGCGGCGAGGGAGTACCGCTACAGCGTCGAGGCCGGGATGCTGGGCGTCAACATCGGCGTACCCGCTCCGGTCGCCTGGTTCCCGTTCGCCGGCTGGAAGGACTCCTGCGACGGGGACCTGCACGCCAACGGCGAGGACGCGATCGAGTTCTACACGCGCAAGAAGGTCATCACCAGCCGCTGGTGAGTGGCCGCCTCAGCGGCCGATGTGAAAGCCGATCAGCCCTGGAACCGCGGCCAGGCCACGACTGATCGGATCTGGCTCGCGTCCGCGCTCCTCCGCCCGCTCCTTGCGCAGCAGCCCGGCGCGGATCACCGAGCCGCCGAGCCAGCGAAGCGGCTCCGGGGGCACGGTGGCGGGCCCCGGTTCGACCAGGGCGAGGCGCGAGTGGGAGTCGCGCCGGTCGAGGGCGAGAGAGGCCAGGGTTCGCCCGACCATCTGCGAGGGGCCGACGCCGTTGCCGGTGTAGCCGAAGGCCGCGAATGCCCTGCCGCCCGGCGACGCGGCGATCGTCGGCAGGTGGGTAGGCGAGACGTCGATCGGGCCGCCCCAGGCATGCTCGATCCGCCGTCCCTCCAGTGAGGGGAAAAAGGCGCGCAGGTCGCGACCGACCTGGGAGATCACCCGACGGTCGCGCTCGGTGCGACCGCCGAGCCGCCCGCCGCAGGAGAGCCGGCCTCCGCCCCAGCCGAAGGCGATCCTCCCATCGGGGGTTGTTCGCAGGTAGTGGACCATCGCCCTGCTGTCGAAGACCGACTCTCCCCCGGTCCACCCGATCCGCTCGAGCAGGTCGGGGACGGGCTCGGTGATCAGCATGTGGCTGGAGGTGACCGTGAGCCGGTCGCGGAACGGCGAGCCGGCGCAGGCCAGCGCTCCACCGATCGCCAGCACCGCCGCCGGCGCCGCCACCGTCCCGCCGGGAGTCTGCGCCTCGACGCCGCCCCCCACCTCTCGCAGGCGGCGGACCCGAGAGCGCTCGAAGAGGCGGGCGCCGCGCTCGAGCAGGCGTTCACGCAACCCCATGGCGAGTCGCGCCGGCTGCACCGTGGCGGCGTCGGCGTAGAGCAGGCCGGAGCGGAACCTGGGTGAGTCGCAGCGCCCGGCGACCTCGGCCTCCGATAGCTCGGTGAAGTCGACCTCGGCGCCGGCGCCGCGCAGCGCCTCCGCGGCGCCGGCCAGGATCCCGTCCTGGGCGGGGGCAGCCGAGACCTGGAGCAGGCCGCCCTTCCGATACCAGGCGTCGATCTCCTGCTCGGCGCAGAAGCGCCCGATCGCGTCGACCGAGGCCTCGGATTGGCGGGCGATCTCCAGCGCCGCCTCGGCCCCGTAGCGCAAGATCATCGTCCCGAGGCTGAGCCAGAGGGAGTTGACGAAGCCGCCGTTGCGCCCGCTGGGCCCGTGGCCGAAGCGATCGGCCTCGAGCAGCACCACCCTGGCCGAGGGCTCGGCCTCGAGCAGGTGCCACGCGGTCCACATTCCCGTATAGCCCCCGCCGAGGACGAGCACGTCGGCCTCCAGCCGACGCTGATCGAGCGCCCCGAGCGGGGCCGGGGCCCCCGCCTCCTCGAGCCAGTATCCGTGCGCGTCGTGCTTCAAGGCGGCGCAGCCTAGATCAGCGAACCACTGACCGCTCCCTCGACGCCCGCCTCCTCTGACTCGCGCGCCCTGCGCAACCGCCCGAAGGAGGCCTGCGCGGCCCAGGCCGCGGAGATCCCGGCCGAGGCCGAGAGCAGCAGCGCCACGCGCGGGTCATAGGCCTGCGAGAGCCAGCCCGCCAGCGGCCCGCCGAAGGCGGTCGACCCGAGAAAGACGACGGAGTAGAGCGCCATCACCCTGCCCCGCATCTCCGGGGCGACCGAGAGCTGAAGCGAGGAGTTGATCGCGGCCGCGAAGGTGACGGCCGAGGCGCCCAGCAGGGCCAGCACCGGCACCTCGAGGGCGAGCGTCGGGGCGCACGCGGCGAGCAGCGAGAGGAGGCCGAATCCGAGCGCAGCGCCGGCCACGAGCTTCGGGCCGGTGCGGCCGCGGGCGCCGGTGATCAGAGCGCCGATCACCGCGCCGACTCCCATCGCCGAGAGCAGCACGGCGTAGGCCGACGCCCCGCCCCCGAAGCTGAATCGCGCCAGCAGCGGCAGGATCACCGGGAAGTTGAGCCCGAGGGTGCCGACCAGTGCCATCAGCGCCAGCGGCACCGCCAGCTCGGGCGTCTCGCGGACGTAGCGCAGGCCGGCGCGCACCGCCCCGGGCTCGCGCGGGACGGGCGGTGCGGCCGAGAGCTCGGATGGCGTCATCGACCTCAGCGCGACGATCATCGCCACGAAGCTGATCGCGTTGACCGCGAAGCAGGGGGCGACGCCGACCGTGGCGATCAGGATCCCGGCGATCGCGGGACCGAAGATCCGGGCGGAGTGGACGACGACGCTGTTCAGGCTGACCGCGTTGACGACCCGATCGGTGCCGACCATCTCGATCACGAAGCTCTGGCGAGTTGGGTTGTCGACCGCGTTGACGGCGCCGCGCGCGAAGACCAGCGCGTAGACCATCCAGGGGACGACGACCCCGGTGGCGGTGACCGCCAGCAGGCCGAGGGCCGGCAGGATCATCATCGCCTGGGTCGCGATCAGCAGGGACCGCTTCGGGAAGCGGTCGGCGAGCAGCCCACCCCAGGCGCCGAAAACCAACATCGGCAGGAACTGGAGCGCAGTGGTCAGCCCGACCGCGACGCCGCTGTCGGTCAGCTCGAGGATCAGCCAGGACTCGGCGACCATCTGCATCCAGTTGCCGGAGAGGGAGACGACCTGGCCGGCGAAGTAGCGCCGGTAATTCGGAACCGCCAGAGAGTCAAATGAGCGGCGCAGGGCGGCGGTCAACCGCGCTCACCCTCGAGCATGCGCTCGAGGATCTCCGCCGCACGCTCGAGCGTGCGCACCTCGTCCTCCGGCATCTCGCGCATGCGCCGCGCCAGATAAGCGTTCTTGCGTCGCCGCAGGCGGCGCAGCCGCTCCCGGCCGGCGGGGGTGATCGAGACCAGGGCGCTGCGGCCGTCGGCCGGGTCGGGGGTGCGAATCACCAGGTCAAGCCCGGCGAGGTGGCGCAGGGTGCGGGTCGCGGTAGGGCGCTTGACACGCTCGATCTCCGCCAGCTCGCTGGGCGTCAGCGGCCCGTGGCGCTCGACCGTGGCCAGCGCCGCCGCCGAGGTTGGGGTCAGGTCCCCGGAAGCCTCCTGGCGCAGCCGCCTCGCCGCACGGGTGATCGCCAGCCGCAGGCGGGCGGCCGACGTGCTCAGCTCAGGTGGATGTTCTGTCAGCGTCTTCATCTTGATTAGCCTTGGTAATTAGTTTAGCAAACTAATCTTGGAATCCAATCTCCGGGGGGGCGTTTCTCCCCCTCTTCCGGCAGGCAGCCGGTCCCGGGCGTCGAATCAGGGCGCCATGGACGCTCGCAGCGAGCGCGTCGCGGCGCGCCTCAACACGCCGATGATGATCGCGGCGGCGCTCACCCTGCCCGCGGTCGCCCTCTCCGAGACGCACGAGACCGGCACCCTGGCGGTCCTCGCCGACGTGCTCAACTGGACCGTCTGGCTGGCCTTCCTGGCGGAATTGCTGATCATGCTCGCCCTGGTCCCGGATCGCCGCCACTGGCTCTGGCGGCATCCGCTCGACCTGGTGATCGTGGTGCTGACCCCACCGATCCTCCCGGCGGGGCTACAGGTGCTCCGCCTGCTGAGGCTGCTCCGCCTGTTGCGCCTGGCGCAGCTCTCACGCCAGGCGTTCTCGCTCGAGGGGCTCCGCTACGCGGCCCTGCTGGCGTTGTTCACGGTGATCGCCGGGGGGGCGGCCTTCGTCGCCTTCGAGAAGCACAGTCAGCACCTGACGGCCTGGGAGGGCGCCTACTGGGCGTTGACGACGATGACCACGGTCGGCTCGAGCATCTACCCGACGACGATTGGCTCGCAGATCGTCGCCGTGGTGATCGTGATCATCGGGATCTGCTTCGTCGCCCTGCTGACCGGCGCCGTCGCCCAGCGCTTCCTCGGCCCGGAGCTGGCCGACGTCGAGGCGGAGATCGCCGCCGGGCCGAAGTCGGCCGAGGCAGTGGCGATGCGTGAGCTGAGGACCGTTCGCGAGCAGCTCCAGGCGCTGGAGTTGGCGATGCAGCGCCTGGTGGAGGGCCGAAGTCCCGAGTGAGCCCTCGGCGCGGGGGCACTCTTAGGCGAAACGCTGATCTAGGCTCCCTGGGTATGGGCTGGAACCCCTCCGACATCCCAGACCAGAGCGGCCGCGTCGCGATCGTCACCGGCGCCAACAGCGGCCTCGGCCTGGCCACGTCGCGCGAGCTGGCGCGCGCCGGGGCGAGGGTGGTGATGGCCTGCCGCGACCCGGACCGCGGCGAGGCGGCGCTCGCCGCCGTGCGCTCCACCGTTCCCGGGGGCTCCTTGGAGCTTGCCCCGCTCGACCTCTCCAGCCTGGCCTCCGTCGCCGAGCTCAGCGCGACCCTGGTCGCCGAGCACGAGGCGATCGACCTGCTGATCAACAACGCCGGCGTGATGGCGACTCCTCGGCGCCTGACCGAGGACGGGTTCGAGCTTCAGCTCGGCACCAACCACCTCGGACACTTTGCGCTGACCGGGCGGCTGCTGCCCGCCCTCCTGCGTGGAGATCGGAGCAGGGTCGTGACCGTCTCCAGCACGGCGCACCGGACCGGTCGGATCAACTTCGACGACCTCAGCGGCGAGCGCCGCTACTTCCGCTGGGCGGCCTACGGGCAGTCGAAGCTCGCCAACCTCCTCTTCGCCTACGAGCTGCAGCGCCGCACCGAGGCCGCGGGGGTCGGGTTGGCGAGCATGGCGGCGCACCCCGGCTACTCCGCCACCAACCTCCAGTTCGCCGGTCCCGGGGTCGGCGGCGGGATCCTCGCCACCGCCAACACCGCGGTGATGGCGGTCACCAACCGGCTGATCGCCCAGAGCGGCGACGACGGAGCGCTGCCCTCGCTGTATGCGGCGACCTTCTCCGGCCTCCCCGGGGCCTCGTTCGTCGGCCCCGACGGTCTCTTCGAGGCGAGGGGCGCTCCGCGGGTGGTCGATTCCAGCTCGGCCTCCAAGGACCGGGCGACGGCGCGGCGGCTGTGGAGCGTCTCTGAGGAGCTGACCGGGGTCAGCTTCGCGTTCGCCTGAGCCGCGACGCGCCTGCTCTAATTGCGGCGTGCTCCGCCGCGTCTTCGCGATCGCCTGCGCCGCCGCCCTGATCGGGAGTGGCGTGGCACTCGCCGCCGGCCGATCGGCGAGCCATGATCCCTTCTTCCCCGGCAGCGGCAGCCATGCCTATGACGTCGGCCACTACGGGGTCTCGCTGTCCTACTTTCCGAGGCGGGCGGGGGGCGGCCGGATCACCGCCAGGGTGGTCATCCGGGCGCATGCCCGGCGCCAGCTGCGCCGGCTCAGCCTCGACTTGGTGGGGCTGCGCGTCAAGGCGGTAGCAATCGACGGAGCGCGGGCAGCGTCGAGACGGCGCCGGCGCAAGCTGATCGTCACGCCGCCGACGCAGATTCCCTCCGGCGCCGATTTCGTCGCGACGGTCTCCTACCGCGGTCGGCCGGGCACGATCACCGATCCCGACGGCTCCGAGGAGGGCTGGACCGTCCTGCCTGACGGAGGCGCGGTCGCCCTTGGTGAGCCGGGGGGGACGGCCACGTGGCTGCCCTGCAACAGCTCCTTGACCGACAAGGCGAGCTTCGGATTCCACCTCGACGCTCCGGCCCGCAGCCGGGGCCGTCACCTGGTCGCGGTGGCGAACGGGCGCCTCCTCTCCCGCCGGCGACACGGCAAGCGGATCCGCTGGAGCTGGGCGATGGGCGAGCCGATGGCGCCCTACCTCGCGACCGTCGCCTTTGACAACTTCCGCCTCCGCCGCTCCAGGGTGGACGGCATCCCCTCGTGGACGGCGGTGGACGCGGACCTCTATCGCCAACGGGGAGACCTGGTCCGCAGGGGGATCCGCAACCTGCCGGGGATCATCCGCTTCGAGCGCCGGCTCTTCGGCGCCTATCCCTTCGACGCCGTCGGGACGACGGTGACCGACGGGGGCGACTACGCCCTCGAGACCCAGTCGCGCCCGACCTACCCCGCCCCTCCCCGGCGCAACCTGCTGGTCCATGAGCTCGCCCACCAGTGGGTAGGGGACTCGACCGGGCTGCGCCGCTGGCCCGACATCTGGCTGAACGAGGGCTTCGCGACCTTCACCGAGTGGGTCTACCGCGAGCGCCACGGCGGCCCAAGCGCTCGCTCCGTCTTCGCCGAGCTCCGCCGCCGGCCGGCGAGCGACCCCTTCTGGTCGCCCCCGCCGGGGCGGCCCGGGACTCCCAAGAACCTGTTCGACGGGGCGATCTACGTCCGCGGCGCGATGACCCTGGAGGCGCTGCGGATCAGGCTCGGCGACCGCGCCTTCTTCCCGATCCTGCGGGCCTGGACCACGACCCATCGCTTCGGGAACGTCTCCACCGGGCAGTTCATCGCTTTCGCCGAGCAGCGCTCCGGTCTCCGGGTGGGCCGCCTCCTGCGGCGCTGGCTCTACCGCCCCGGCAGGGTCTAGCCGCCTGGCTCACGCCCGCCCTCGCCTACCATTGTCCGGTGGCCACGATGCCCGAGCTCGATCCCGTCGCTGTCGCCGAGATCGGAGAGCGATTGCGAGAGAGCATCCGGCGCGCGGTCAAGGTCCGCGACGAGGTCCTCGAACAGCTGATCGTCTCCCTGATCGCCGAGGGCCATGTGCTGATCGAGGACCATCCCGGGGTCGGCAAGACCGCGCTGGCGCGCTCGCTCGCGCGCTCGATCGACGCCTCCTACGCACGGGTGCAGTGCACCGTTGACCTGCTCCCGGCAGACGTCGTCGGCACCAACGTCTTCGACCAGCGCGACGCCCGCTTCGAGTTCCACCCCGGGCCGGTGTTCGCGAACGTCGTCCTGGTGGATGAGATCAACCGGGCCTCTCCGAAGACCCAGTCGGGGCTGCTCGAGTGCATGCAGGAGCGCCGGGTCACGGTGGACGGCCAGGCCCATGAGCTGGCCCGGCCCTTCCTGGTGATCGCGACCCAGAACCCAGTTTCCTACGAGGGCACCTATCCGCTGCCCGAGGCTCAGCTCGACCGCTTCATGGTCCGCCTGGAGATGGGCTACCCGGATCCCGGCGCCGAGGCGGCGATGCTGGCCGAGCACGCCTCCGCCGATCGTGTCCTCGACGTCGACCCGGTTGTCGACGTCGCCTCGATCCTGGCCGCGCAGGCCGCCGCCGGCGCCACCCGCGGCAGCGAGGCGCTGCGCGCCTACGTGGTGGCGCTTTGCGAGGCGACCCGCACCGACCAGCGGGTCGAGCTGGGAGCGAGCCCCAGGGCGGGCCTCCTGCTCTATCGAGCAGCGATGGCGCGAGCCGCCCTCGATGCCCGCGACCACGCCCTGCCCGATGACGTCCAGGCCCTTGCCCACACCGTGCTCGAGCACCGACTTCTGCTGGCTCCCGGGGCAGGGGAGGGAGAGCGCTCGGCGATCGTCGCGGACGCCCTCCTGCACACCCCGGCGCTCTGAGGCGATTGCCGTGAGGGCGCGAACGGCCACCCTGCTGCTGGCGGTGGTCTTCGTGCTGGCGGGGGCGGCCTTCGGATCGGCCTCCCTCTACGTCCCGGGGGTCGCCCTCGCCCTCCTGGTCGGTTCGCTCGGGCTCTGGATGAGAGCGGCCTCGCGTCGCCCGCGGGTGGAGCCTGTGCCGGGCCCCTGGAGCATCACCGAGGGGAGTCTCTACCCGCTCGGGGCGAGGATCACCGGCAGCGGCCTGCTGCCGGGCAGCAGCATCGAGCACCCGCTCGCCGATCAGCCGGTGCAGAGCGGCGCACGTCCTTCCGGCCTGCACACGCTCGAGCTGCGAATCGGCCGTCGTGGCCGCCACCTGCTCGAGCCGCCGGCGCTGCTGATCTCCGATCCCTTCGGCCTTCAGCGCAGGCGGGTCAGCGTGGAGGGGGCGATCCCGGTGCTGGTCCTGCCTCGGGTCGAACCGGTGCTGGCCCCGTCCGGCGAGGGCGACGGCGCCGATCGGCTCTGCGGCTTCGCCGCACACGGCTCCGGCGGAGCCGGCCTCGATCCCCGGGGGGTCGAGTTCGAGGTCGAGGGGGTCCGCCCCTACCAGGAGGGCACGCCGGCATCGAGGATCCACTGGCCGACCGTCGCCCGCAGCGGCGAGCTGGTCGAGCGAAGGTTGATCAGCGGCGGCGAGTCACCGCCGCTGATCGTCCTCGATGCATTCGATCCCGCCTCCCCGGAGGCGCTTGACCGCGCCGTGCGAGCGACCGCCTCGATCTGCGCCCACCTCGGCCGGGAAGGCGGTTGCGCGCTACTTCTGCCGGAGGGAAGCCATCCGCTGCGGATCGGCGCCGGGATGCGCGGCTGGCGCGAGGCGCACGCGAAGCTTGCCCTGGTCGAGCCCTGCCGGCGACCCCCCGCCGCTGCGACGATCCGCGCCGCGGAGACGGTCTTCCTGGTCTCCGCCTCGGCTTCCCCGAGGATTCCGGCCGTCCGGGTCGCGGATCGATTCTGCCTCATCAGCGGCGAGCCGATCGCCGGGATGCGGACGCTGTTCTCGGTCGCCGGCTGCCGGGGCCAGACGCCCGCCGGCCGGGGCGCCGGCGTTCGGGTGGCGGCGTGAGCGCGGCGGCCCGGGCATCCCGGCGGCTGCCGCTCGCCCGGCTCGGGACCTTCGCGGCGCTGGCCATGTTCGTCGCCGCCCGCTGGTCGGCGCTCCTCAGTGATCCTCCGCTGCCACGGCTGCTCGGCGCGACCCTGGTGCTCGTCGCCCTCGCGACCCTGCTCGCCGCGCTCGGCGCCCTGGCGCCGCGCAGGTGGCGCTGGCCGGCGGCGCTGGCGGCGACGTTGCTCGGATTGGCTCTGGCGGCGCTGGTGCTCGGTCTCCCCGCCCGGCTGCTGTGGCCGGGCGGCTGGGACGACCTCGCCGCCGGGCTACGCACCGGCCTCGACCTCGCCGCCGGGGCGAGCTATCCCCTCCCCGGCGGTGGCGACGGCTGGGCCGAGCTGGCGATCACGCTCGGGCTTGCGGTGGCGATCTGCGCCGGGGCGGCGATCGCCTTCTGGCCGACGGCGGCCGGCGCCGGCGCCCGCTCGGTCGCCGCGATGACGATCCTCGTCGCCGCCTACGGCACGGCCGTCACCCTCTCCCCTCCCGCTGCTCCCCTGTTTCAGGGCCTGCTCCTCTTCGCGTTGATTTCCGCCTGGCTCTGGCTGCCGCTGATCCTCCGCCGCAACGCGGTGACCGGGCTGGGGCTGATCGCCGCCGCCGGAGTTCTCGCCCTGGCGATCTGCTCGCCGCTGACCGGAAAGAAGCCGCTGCTCGACTACACGACATGGGACCTCTCCTCCAGCTCGAGCGGCGGGACCGAGTTCTTCAGCTGGAACCACGACTACGGTCCGCTCGGCTGGCCGCGACGGGGCCACCGGCTGCTGATCGTCCGCAGCCCCGAGCCCCATTACTGGCGGACCGCCGTCCTCGACCGCTTCGACGGGTTCCGCTGGCTCGAGCCGATCGACACCCCGCCGGCTGCGCTGGAGCTGCCCTCCCTCTTCGGGTTCGGCGGCGCCTCCGCCGCATACCTGGACTCGAAATGGGTCCACACCGCCCGCTTCCGCATCGACGAGCTGAGCAGCCAGCTGGTGGTCGCCGCCGGCACGCCGCTCTCGGTCCAGGGGCTGGGAGGGACCGACCCCTCGGACGGCGGAATCGTCCCGGCGGATGGAGACGGCATCTCGGGCGGCGACATCTACAGCGTCCACTACTACTCGCCACAGCCGACCCCGGATCAGATGCGGCGCGCCGGCGCCGCTCGCTACCGCCCGGCGCTGCGCCGCTACACAACCGTCTCCCTTCCACGGCGATTCCCGGGGACGGTCGAGGCCCAGAACGGCGTCGAGGTGGGGGTCGGGGGAGCCACCAGCTCGCTCACCGTGCCACTGCGAACCTCCCCCGATGGCGGCGCCAGGGCGGCGGCCGATCGGCGCCTTCGCCGCTCACCCTACGCGCCGGTCTACCGCCTCGCCCACCAGCTCACAGCGCGAAGCGCAAGCACCTACGACGCGGTCGAGGCGATCAACCGCCAGCTGCTCGGCGCCTACTCCTACAACGAGAACCCGCCGGTCCGCCGCTATCCCCTGCGGGCGTTCCTGTTCCGCGATCGCAAGGGCTACTGCCAGCAGTTCTCCGGGGCGATGGCGCTGATGCTGCGAATGCTCGGCATCCCGAGCCGGGTCGCGTCGGGGTTCAGCCCGGGCTCCCCGACCGGAGCTCGGGGCTTTGCCGTCCACGACTTCGACGCCCATTCATGGGTCGAGGTCTACTTCGAGCAGATCGGCTGGGTCGCCTTCGACCCCACGCCGGGCATCGCTCCGGCGGCCTCGACCTCGGCGGGGCCCACGCTGCCGGCGGTTCTGCGCACCCGCCGCCCCGTTCCGCCGGTCGCGGCTGGGGGCGCGCCGGCGCTCGATCCGGCGGCGCGACCCTCGGGCGACGGCGGAGGCTCCGGCCTGCCGGCGCTCGCCGCGCTCGCCGCCCTCGGTGGCCTGCTCGCGATCCTCACCGCCGCCAGCCTGGTCTTCGCGCGACGGCGCCGATCGCTCCACGGGCGTGCGCTCGCCGACGCCCAGGTCGCCGAGCTGCGCCGCGCCCTGCCGGCGATCGGGCGACCGATCTCCGCGGATCTCACGCTGCGGCGCCTGCAGCGCGATTCCACCACGCTGGGGCGTCACGGCCTCGCCGATTACGCCGCGCGGCTGGGCGCCTACCGATACGGCGCCGGGAATGCGCCTCCCGACGCGCGTCAACGTCGGCTGATGCGCCGCGAGCTGGGCCGGGGGCGTGGAGCGCTGCGGGCGCTGCGGGCCGTTCCCCCGCTCGGCCCGAGGCCGCTGCCGCGATCAAGCCCCTGATCGCCCGCCGATCAGCTCGACCAGCTCTGCCACCGGCCGCTTCGGTTCCT
>JBBRHQ010000023.1:0-17256 GCA_038222365.1 Solirubrobacterales bacterium | reverse complement strand
TCCGGGTCTCCGACTCGTTTCCCGCCAGCAGCGCCCGCTGCTCGGCCTCGGCAGCGGCCTCCGCCGAGGCGCGGGCGAGGGAGAGCGCCTCCTCGATCCGCTCGTCAGCGACGGGCGCGGTGTCCGCGGCGGCGAGGCTCTCGCGGTCTTCGGGGAGCAGCCAGTCCTCGGTGCTGCCGCGGTCGTCCATCAAGACCATCCCGGCGCAATCTAGCGGCCGCTCCAGCGGCAAACGGGCGACCGACGCTCAACGCCCCCGGCCCGGGCGCCCATGTAGATTTCGCCGCTGTGAGAAACCCCAGAGACTTCCTCGCACCGATGGCGATCGGCGCCCCGGAGCCGCTTACGGAGATTCCGGTGAGGCCGTCGCGGATGATCCACTTCCTCGACTTCTCCAACGAGAAGATGGTCGCCAAGGCGCCGGATATCGCCGCGCAGACCGACATTCTGCTCGGCAACCTCGAGGACGCGATCCCCGTGGACCGCAAGGAGGCGGCGCGGGCTGGCCTGGTCAAGGCCGCGAAGGAGTCCGACCTCGGCCAGACCTCGCTCTGGACCCGCGTCAACTCGCTCGAGAGCCCCTGGGTCCTCGACGACCTGACCACGCTGGTGACCGAGATCGGCGGCGTCCTCGAGGTGGTCATGGTCCCGAAGGTCGAGGGCGCCTGGGACATCCACTACGTCGACCGCCTGCTCGCCCAGCTCGAGGCCAAGGCCGGTCTGGACCGGCCGATCCTCATCCACGCGATCCTGGAGACCGCCCAGGGCGTCGTCAACCTGGAGGAGATCGCCGCGGCCAGCCCGCGGATGCAGGGGATGAGCTTCGGCCCCGCCGACCTCGCGGCCTCGCGGCGGATGAAGACGACCCGGGTCGGTGGCGGCCATCCCGGTTACCGGGTGATGGAGGATCCCGAGGACCCCGAGAGCCCGGGCGAGAATCGGGTCAGTGCCCAGCAGGACCTCTGGCACTACTCGATCGCCCGTATGGTCGACGCCTGCGCCGCGACCGGCATCCTGCCCTTCTACGGGCCCTTCGGCGACATCAAGGACACGGCCGGTTGCGAGACCCAATTCCGCGCCGCCTTCCTGATGGGCTGCGTCGGCGCCTGGTCGCTGCACCCCGCCCAGATCGAGATCGCCAAGAAGGTCTTCAGCCCCCCGCCCGAGGAGGTGCGGTTCGCCCGCAAGGTGCTGGAGGCGATCCCCGACGGGCGCGGCGTCCACATGATCGACGGCAAGATGCAGGACGACGCCACCTGGAAGCAGTGCAAGGTGATGGTCGAGCTGGCCGACATGCTGGCCGAGAAGGACCCGGAGCTGGCCGAGTCCTATCGGTCCTAGTCGCCGAGGGGAAATTGCTCGCTCGGCCCGCTCTACACAGGTGGGTTCAGGCGATCGCGGGGGCTTCGGGGAGGCGTTCGAGGGCGGCCTCCATCTCGGCCTCGGAGAACTCGAGGTCCTCGAGTTCTCCGGCGTGGTAGGCGCTGTAGGCGGCCATGTCGAAGTGACCGTGGCCGCAGACGTTGACCAGGATTACCCGCTCCTCCCCGGCCTGCCTCGCCGCCTCCGCCTCGTCGAAGGCCGCCCTGATCGCGTGCGCGGGCTCTGGCGCGGGGATGATCCCCTCGCAGGCAGCGAAGCGCACCGCGGCCTCGAAGGCGGCGTTCTGGGGGATCGCCTTGGCTTCAACGATCCCCGCCTTGACCAGGGCGCAGAGACTCGGCGCGTCGCCGTGGTATCGGAGCCCCCCGGCGTGGACCGGCGGGGGCACGAAGTCGTGGCCGAGCGTGTACATCGGCATCAGCGGCGTCATCCCGACCGTATCGCCGAAGTCGTAGGCATAGACGCCCCGGGTCAGGGTCGGGCAGGCGGCCGGCTCGGCGGCGAGGAAGCGGGTCTTCTTGCCCTCGCGAAGGTTGGCGCGGACGAACGGATAGGCGATGCCGGCGAAGTTGGATCCGCCGCCGACGCAGCCGACCACGACGTCGGGGTACTCCCCTGCCATCTCCATTGCCGCGATCGCCTCGGTGCCGATCACCGTCTGGTGCATGCAGACGTGGTTGAGGACCGAGCCGAGCGAGTAGTTGGTGTCCTCGTTGCTCGCCGCGACCTCGACCGCCTCGGAGATGGCGATCCCGAGGCTTCCGCTGCTGTGCTCGGCCTGGGAGCGGCCGGCCTTGGTGCGCTCGGATGGGCTGCGGTGCACCGTCGCCCCCCAAGTCTCGATCATCGCCCGGCGGTAGGGCTTTTGGTCGTAGGAGACTCCGACCATGAACACCTCGCACTCCATCTCGAACAGCCGGCAGGCGAGCGCCAGCGCCGAGCCCCACTGCCCGGCGCCGGTCTCCGTGGCGAGCTTGCGGATTCCCGCCTCGCGGTTGAAGTAGGCCTGAGGGACCGCGGTGTTGGGCTTGTGCGATCCGGCCGGCGAGACCCCCTCGTACTTGAAGTAGATGTGAGCGGGGGTATCGAGCTCACGTTCCAGGCGCCGAGCGCGGATCAGCGGAGTCGGCCGCCACAGCTTGTAGATCTCCCGCACCTCTTCCGGGATCTCCACCTCCGGCTCGGCCGAGACCTCCTGCTCGATCAGTCCCATCGGGAAGATCGGGGTGAGGTCCGGCGGCCCGGCCGGCTCCCTGGTCTCCGGATTCAGCGGCGGCAGCGGCTCACCGGGGAGATCTGGCAGCAGGTTGACCCAGGAACTGGGGATCTCGCTTTCGGGCAGCTGGAACTTCGTCGTCATGCTGTTGGTCACCGCTCAGTTCCCGAGCCGCTCCTTCAGACCCTCCAGCTGGTCGGCTATCTCCTGCGGAAGGCGGTCGCCATAGGTCGCCAGATATTCCTCGACCTGAGGCAGCTGCTCGCGCAGCAGAGCGGGATCGACCGTGGTCAGCTCTCGCATCGCCTCGTCGGAGATCTCCAGGCCCTCGACGTCGATCGCGCCCTGCTCGGGGAGCAGGCCGATCGGCGAGGAGACCGCCTCGGCATCATCATCGCAGCGCCGGAAGATCCACTCCAGAACCCGGCTGTTCTCACCGAAGCCCGGCCAGAGGAACCTCCCCTCGTCGTCCTTGCGGAACCAGTTGACGTAGAAGACGCGCGGCAGCCTCATGCCCTCGCGGCGGCCGAGCTTCAGCCAGTGCGAGAAGTAGTCGGCCAGGTTGTAGCCGCAGAACGGCAGCATCGCCATCGGGTCGAACCGCAGCGCGCCGACCGCTCCCGCGGCGGCGGCCGTCGTCTCCGAGGACATCGTCGCGCCCATGAAGACCGCGTGCTCCCAGTCGAACGCCTCGTGCACGAGGGGAAGCACCGTCGCCCTGCGACCGCCGAACAGAAACCCGTCGATTGGGACGCCGTCGGGGTCCTCCCACTCGGGAGCGATCACCGGGCACTGAGCTGCCGGGGTCGTGAAGCGGGCGTTCGGGTGCGCCGCCGGAGTGTCGGAGTCAGGCGTCCAGTCCTCACCGTGCCAGTCGGTCAGGTGGGCCGGGGGCTCCTCGGTCATCCCCTCCCACCAGATGTCGCCGTCGTCGGTCTTCGCGCAGTTGGTGAAAACCGAGTTCTCGGCGATCGTCCTGATCGCGTTGGGGTTCGTCTTCGGGCTGGTGTTCGGTGCCACTCCGAAGAACCCGTACTCGGGGTTGACCGCGTAGAGCCGGCCGTCGTCGCCGATCTTCATCCAGGCGATGTCGTCGCCGACAGTCTCCACGGTCCAGCCGGGGAGGCTCGGGATCATCATCGAGAGGTTCGTCTTGCCGCAGGCCGAGGGGAAGGCGCCCGCCAGGTACTTGACCCCTCCCTCCGGAGAGACCAGCTTGAGGATCAGCATGTGCTCCGCCATCCACCCCTGGTCGCGGGCCATCACCGAGGCGATCCGCAGCGCGAAGCACTTCTTTCCCAGCAGGGCGTTGCCGCCGTAGCCGGAGCCGAAGGACCAGATCTCCCGCTCCTTGGGAAAGTGGACGATGTACTTGTTCTCCGCGTTGCAGGGCCAGGGAACGTCCTCCTCCCCGTCGGCCAAGGGCATCCCGACCGAGTGCACGCAGGGGACGAAGTCACCGTCGGAGCCGAGTGTCTCGAGCGCTCCGGTGCCCATCCTGGTCATGATCCGCATCGAGACCGCGACGTAGGCGGAGTCGGTGAGCTGAACGCCGATGTGGGCGATGTGGGAGCCGAGCGGCCCCATCGAGAACGGGACCACGTACATCGTGCGGCCCTTCATCGAGCCGGAAAAGAGCTCGTTCAGGGTTCCTCTCATCACGGCCGGGTCGGCCCAGTTGTTGTTCGGCCCGGCGTCGACCTCGCTCTCGGAGCAGATGAATGTCCTGTCCTCGACCCGGGCCACGTCTCCCGGGTCGGAAAGCGCCAGATAGGAGTTCGGCCGCTTCGCCTCGGAGAGCCGCTCGAAGGTCCCGGCTTCGACCAGTTCGGCCGCGAGGCGGTCGTACTCCTCCGCCGAGCCGTCACACCAGTGGATCGCGTCAGGTTCGGTCAGCTCGGCGATCTCCTCGACCCAGGAGACCAAATCGGCGTGGTTGATCGGCGCGCTCGCAGCGGTGGTCTGACTCACGGGTGTCTTCACTACTCCTTGTCTGCTCGTTCCCTAGATCTCCCCCTCTGTCCCCAGAACCATTCTGCAGGACAGTCCCTTGCGGCGCGGAGCGCCCGGCGAACTTAGTGGCATCCGCTACTTGATCGGGCGCAGGGCGATGAAATGGACGTCGGCGTCGGCGTTGAGGATCTTTAGGACCGCCTTCGCCTCTCTTCCCCCGGCGGCCGAGACCGTGCAGGAGAACGTCCGTCCAGGCTCGACCTTCACCCCTGAGGGGCAATCGACCGTGACCTTGGTCCCGAGGTTGTTCTCGACGTTCGCCTCGATCTGGTCCTCGGCCTTGGTGTCGTCGATAACCGTATCTCCGCAGGAGCCGGCGGCGAGCGCAGCGATCACGATTGCGGCTGCCCCTGCAGCCCGGGTTGCCTTCGGCATCCTGCTCTCCGTCGAGGGAATGGGCGTGCAGGTTAGCGCCGGGGCCGGGGCGCTTGAAGTAGGGTTCCCGCCCGCCCATGCGCTTCTTCGAGTACGAGTCCCGGCGGATCGTCGAGCTGGCCGGAATCCCGGTCACCCGTTACGGCTTCTGCCGCAGCGCCGAGGAGGCACGGGCCGCCGCCGAGGAGATCGGCGGGCCGGTGGTGATCAAGTCCCAGGTCCTGAGCGGCGGGCGAATGAAGGCAGGCGGCGTCAAGTTCGCCGACTCCCCGGGCGAGGCCGAAGCCCACGCCGCGGAGATCCTCGAGCTGGAGATCGGCGGTCAGATGCCACGCGGCGTCCTGGTCGACCCCAAGGCCGAAATCAAGCAGGAGTACTACGCGGGCGTCGTTTGGGACGGCACCCGCAAGCAGCCGTTGATGCTGTTCAGCGACATGGGCGGGATCGACATCGAGGAGGTCGCCGATCAACACCCCGAGCACGTCGGTCGCGGTCACCTCTCGAACCTGCTGCCGATCTCCGACTTCGAGGCGAAGCAGGTGATCGCGGCGACCGGGGTCAGCGGCTCGCAGCTGAACCGGGCGACCCCGGTGCTGGCGCGCCTCGCGAGGCTGTTCCGCGAGCGCGACATGACCCTGGCCGAGATCAACCCACTGGCCGAGCTCACCGACGGCAGCTTCGTCGCTCTCGACGCCCACATGGAGATGGAGAACGAGGCCAAGCCGCGGCAAAAGGGTCTGCTCGAGGGAGAGTTGGAGATCGCTCCCGACGAGACCCGGGAGCCCTATGAGCCCAGCGAGTTCGAGCGCCACGTGTCCGCGATCGACGCCGCCGATCACCGCGGTGTGATCCAGGGCAAGGATCACGGCTTCGAGGGGAATCTAGGCCTGGTGATCGGCGCCGGAGGCGGCTCTCTGACCCTGACCGACGCGGTTCGCAGCCAGGGCGGGCGCCCGGCCAACTACTCCGAGATCGGCGGCAACCCCTCGGTCGCCAAGTCCTGCGGCCTGGCCAAGGAGGTCCTCCAGAAGGACGGCGTCTCGAAGATCGCGGTGATGATGTCGATCGTCTCCAACACCCGAGTCGATATCGTCGCCCGCGGCGTGATCAAGGCCTGTCTCGAGCTGGGCAGGGACCCGGGCGAGACGATCGCGATCTTTCGCATCCCGGGCGCCTGGGAGGAGGAGGGGTTCAAGATCCTCGAGCGCTACGGGGTGGAGTACTGCGATCGTTCGGTGAGTATGTGGGAGGCGGCGGGAAGAGCGGTGGCGAAGATCCAAGGAGAAGGAGTGGCCAGTCAATAGTCGATCGACTAGCGACTAACGACCAGCGACTAGCGAGCTTCAATGGCGATTCTTCTAACCAAAGACACTACCTTCATCGTCCAGGGAATCACCGGGCGCGAAGCCGTCAATCTGACCCGCGAGTGCCTCGACTACGGCTCCAGGGTGGTGGGCGGGGTGACGCCCGGTCGCAAGGGGCGCGACGTACATGGGGTCCCGGTCTTCGACACGGTTGGCCAGGCGGTCGAGCACCACGGCGCCCCGGTCGACGGCTCGGTGGTGACCGTGCCCCCCGCCTTCACCAAGGACGCGGTCCTCGAGGCGATCGAGAACGGGGTGAACCTGATCGTCGTGGTCACCGAGCGGATCCCCCGCCGCGACGTCGCCGAGATGGTTGAGCTGGCCTCGATCCGGGGGGCGCGGATCATCGGCCCCAACTGTCTCGGCCTGATCGTCCCGGAGGTCTGCAAGATGGGCGGGATCGGCGGGCCGGCCAAGGACGCGGCCAAGGCCTACGCGCCGGGACCGGTCGGAGTGATGTCGCGCTCGGGCGGGATGACCACGGAGATCTCCTCGTCGCTGACCCAGGCCGGACTCGGGGTCTCGACCGCGATCTCGATCGGCGGGGACGCGATCATCGGGTCGACCTACGCCGAGCTGATGCCCCACTTCGAGGCCGATGAGCAGACCAGGGCGATCGTCATCTACACCGAGCCTGGCGGCCGGATGGAGGCCCAGCTCTCCGAGTGGGTGGCCGAGAACGACTCGCGGCTGCCGATCATCGCCTTCATGGCCGGCAAGTTCATGGACGACGCGGAGATGCAGGGGATGAGCTTCGGCCACGCCGGGACGATCGTCGAAGGCAAGGAGGACACCGCGGCGGAGAAGATCGCCCGGCTCGAGGCCGCCGGAATCCGCGTGGTCGAGCGGATCGATGAGATACCCGGAGCGGTCAAGGAGAGGCTGGAGGCAGGGTGAGCGACGGGGCGCTCGACGGGATCTTCATCGCGGTCGAGGTGGACGCCTCGGTCTCCGATGACGCGGAGCTTGCCCGGCGGCTGGAGGAGGTCTGCCCGGTGGACATCTTCGAGGCCGGCGACGGCGGGGTCGAGATCGTCGCCTCGAACCTCGACGAGTGCGTGCTCTGCAATCTCTGCGTCGAGGCGGCCCCTGACGGTGCCGTCACGATCAGGAGGCTCTACGCGGAGTAAGCGGGGCGACTGCGGCAGACTTGCCCCATGAACCTGATCGAGGACCTGCTCGAGGCCCGCCCGTCATCGAAGCTCGGGGTGGTCGCGGTCGACGCCGAGGGCCGGCGGCGCGATTGGCACTACGGGGAGCTGATCGCTCGCAGCTCCGGACTCTCGGGGGCCTTTGCGGCCCGGGGCGTGAAGCGCGGCGACGTCGTCCTGATCCTGGTCGGCAACCGGATCGAGTGGGTCCTGGCGATGCTCTCCTGCTGGCGGATGGGGGCGGTGGCACTCCCCTGTAACACCCAGCTGCGCCGTCACGATTTGGAGCTTCGGGCCGGGGCCGCCGCTCCGGTCCTCGCGGTTGGCGAGGAGGGGCTGCTGGCCGAGCTGCCGGGGGACGTGCCTGCGATGACCCTCGCAGAGGTCGCCGATGCGCTCGACGAGGACCGCCCCCAGGAGACTCCGGCGGCGATCGAAGCCATGCATGAATCCGATCCGGCGCTGATCGTCTTCACCTCCGGCACCACCGGGGGGCCGCGGGGGGTCATCCACGCCTACCGCTACCTGTTCGGGAACAGGCTCCAGGCCGAGCACTGGTTCGGCAGCTGCGACGGAGAGCTCGCCTGGTGTACGACCGCGACCGGATGGTCGAAGTCTGCCCGCAACGTCTTCCTCGCCCCCTGGCTGACCGGCGCGGCCGCCGTTCTTCACGACGGCCGCTTCGACCCCGGCGAGCGGCTCGAGCTGATCGAGAGCCTCGGTGTCGACGTCCTCTGCCAGGCGCCGACCGAGTACCGGCTGCTCGCCAAGAGGGCGACCCTTCGCCCGCTGCCCGGCCTGCGGCGGATGGTCTCCGCCGGCGAGCCGCTGAACCCGGAGGTGATCGCCGCCTTTCGCGCCGCCACCGGCCTCGAGATCGCCGACGGCTACGGCCAGACGGAGACCGGCCAGCTGACGGGCAACCTTGCCGGGGAGCCGGTCCGCGAGGGCTCGATGGGCCGTCCTCTGCCGGGCATCGAGACCCGGGTCCACCAGGGTGAGCTGCAGCTGCTGACCTCCACCTGCCCGACCTTCTTCTCCCGCTATCTCGACGGCTCCGCCTTCGACGGGGAGTGGTGGGCAACCGGCGACCTGGTTCGCGCCGACGCCGACGGCTACCTCTTCTTCGAGGGTCGCGACGACGACATCATCCTCTCCTCCGGTTACCGGATCGGGCCCTTCGAGGTCGAGTCGGCGCTCCTCACCCACCCCTCGGTGGCCGAGGCGGCGGCCGTCGCCGCGCCCGATCCCGACCGCGGCTCGGTGGTCCGCGCGGTGGTCGTGCTGCGCGACGGCGCCCCGACGGCGCAGACGGCCCGCGAGCTACAGGAGCACTGCAAGCGTGAGACCGCCCCCTACAAGTTCCCCCGCATCGTCGAGTTTGCCGACGAGCTGCCGAAGACGGCGAGCGGGAAGATCAAGCGGGCGCACCTGCGCGGGACGTTAGGCTCCCGCAAAACCGAGTAGACCAAGGAGACGCATGACCGTCGAGTCCAGGACCGGAGGGGCTTCCGCAATCGATCGTGACAGGGTGGCGGCGCTGACCGAGCAGGAGATGGGTGCTTATAAGGAGCGCACCGGCACCTCCAGCGAGTACTTTCAGCGCGCCACCAAGGTGATGCCGAACGGGGTTCCCTCCTCCTTCCAGGCGACCGACCCCTGGCCCGTGTACATCGAGCGAGGCGAGGGCTCCCGGGTCTGGGACGTGGATGGAGCCGAGTATGTGGACTTCCACAACGGCTTCGGGGTGATGTGCATCGGCCACGCCAACCCGGTGGTCGGCGCCGCGGTCAAGGCCCGAGTCGACGAGGGCACCCACTTCGCCGCGCCGACCGGCGGCTCGATCGCCGTGGCCGAGGAGCTGGCGAGGCGCTTCAACCTGCCCCAGTGGCGCTTCAGCAATTCCGGGACGGAGTCGACCATGTCGGCGATCCACCTCGCAAGAGGTGCCACCGGCCGCGATTTGATCATCAAGATCGAGGGCTCCTACGACGGCCATCACGACGCGGTGATGGTCTCCTGCTACCCGGGTCTCGACGAGCTTGGGCCTCGGGAGAGCCCCAACCCGGTTCCCTTCGGCGAGGGCTATCCGAAAGCGATTACAGACCTCACCGTCCCGGTCCCCTTCAACGACGCGGAGGTGCTGGAGGGGATCCTCTCCAGCCACGAGGGAAAGGTCGCCGGGCTGATCATGGAGCCGGCGATGATGAACATCAACATCATCCCCCCGCGCGAGGGCTACCTCGAGCGGGTCCGCGAGCTCTGCACCGAGCACGGGGTCCGGCTGATCTTCGACGAGGTGAAGACGGGGGCGACGATCGCCTACGGCGGCGCTACCCAGCGATTCGGCGTGCAGCCGGACATGGTCACCCTGGCGAAGGCGGTCTGCGGCGGCTACCCCGGCGGGGCGATCGGGATGACCGCGGAGCTGGGCGAGGTGGTCGCCTCGGACAAGGTCCACCAGATCGGCACCTTCAACGGCAACCCGCTGGTGATGGCCGCCTCGGAGGCCACCCTGACCGAGGTCCTGACCGAGGACGCCTACGCCGAGCTGGAGAAGATGAACTCTGCCCTGCTCGAGGGCTGTCAGGGGCTGATCGAGGAGTACGGCCTGCCTGCCTACACCCAGGGCCTCGGCGCCAAGGGCTGCGTGATCTTCTCACCTGAGCCGATGTACGAGTACCGCGACTACCTGACCAAGGTGGACGACGAGCTCTCGACCCTGGCCTGGCTCTATCACATGAACCACGGCATCTTCATGACCCCGGGCGTCGAGGAGGAGTGGACCCTCTCGATCGCCCACGACGACGAGGACCTGGAGCGCTATCTGGGCGCCTTCGAGACCTTCGCCAAGGACGTCACCGGCGCCTGAGGGCGCGGCGCGAGCCCGGCCCTCAGCCGAGCGCCTCGGAGAGATCCGCCGGCCTGCCCAGGTGGAAACCCTGGGCCATGTCAACGCCGAAGGAGCGCAGCAGGGTCTCGGTGCGCTCGCTCTCCACGTACTCGGCGATCGTTTCCTTTCCCAGGCCCCTGGCTATGCCGACGATCGCCTTCACCGTGAGCTGGTCGACGTCGCTGGTCGGGAGGTCCCGGACGAAATGGCCGTCGATCTTGATCAGGTCGAAGGGCAGGTGCTTGAGGTAGTGGAAGGGTCCGATGCCCGCCCCGTAGTCGTCGATCGCGACCTGGCAGCCGAACTCGGTCAGCCGCTCGGCGAAGATCGCCGCCGTCTCGAATCCGCCGATCGCCGCCGTCTCGGTGATCTCGAAGGTGATCCGGGAAGGATCCGCGGCCCCCTCCTCGAGCCGTCCCTCGATGAAGGCAAGCACCTCGAGGTCGGTGATCGAAGATCCTGAGAGGTTGACGTGAATCGAGACCGGGCTGCCGGCGCGGGCCCGCTCTGACATCAGCTCGAGACCGTGGGCGATCACCCAGCGGTCGAGCTCGACCACCACTCCGCTGCGCTCCGCCGCCTCGATGAAGTCCCCGGCGGGCAGCAGCTCGCCCTCCTCGGTCTCCATCCTCAGCAACAGCTCGTGGCGAGCCACTCGCCCCGAGCCGAGCTCGACGATCGGCTGGCTGTGCAGGGTCAGCCGGTCGGCGTCGAGGGCGGCGCGGACCTGGGCGGCGGCACTCTGGCGCCGCTCCCTCCTCGGGCGCTCTCTGCCCGCCTCGAACAGCGACGCCCGGTCTCCACCCCGCTCCTTCGCCCTGTACATGGCCTGGTCGGCGCTCTCGAGGACCGCGTCGGCGCCGCGATCGGGGCCGCCGAAGGTCGCGACGCCGATGCTGGCGCTGACCGCGGGGCCGTCCTCGTCGGGATCGCGCTCGCCGATTCCCGCCCGCAGGTCATCGGCGAACTGGATCGCCCCGTCCGCCGTGGACTTCGGCGCCAGGACGGCGAACTCGTCCCCGCCCATGCGGGCGATCAGGTCGGTCTCGCGAACCCGCCCCCTGAGGGTCGCGGCCACACGTCGCAGGACGTTGTCACCGGCCGGGTGGCCAAAGCGGTCATTGACCGCCTTCAGCCCGTCGATGTCGATCGCCAGCACCGCGCCCATCGCCCCGTAGCGGGAGTTGAAGGAGATCGTCTCCTCGAGCACCCGCCTGAAGCGCCGGCGGTTGACCAGGCCGGTGAGCGAGTCATGGTCGGCGAGATAGCGCAGCCGCTGCTCGAAGCGCCTGCGCTCGCTGATGTCCTCGACCTGCACCACCCCCCCTGGGGTACGGCCTCCCTTGGCGGGCACCAGCGAGGTGGTCACCTGGCACCAGACCATCTCTCCGCCCGTGTGCCGCAGCCGGCGCTGGAGGCTGTAGGAATCGAGCTCTCCGGCGAGCAGCATCCGCCGCTGCTCGCGATCGGACTCGCGGTCGCCCGGCTCCACCAGGTCCTCGAAGTCGAGCCCCCGCAGCTTGCGGCGACGCAGGCCGGTGATCGTCGAGAGGGCCCGGTTGGCCTCGACGATCCGCGCTCTGCCCTTCTCGAAGGAGAGGAGGGCAACACCCAGGGGCGCGTACTCGAAGGCCTTGCGAAACGGCTTCTTCGTCCTCCTCGGCAAGCCATGAACGTAGTCCCTCCGAGCGGACACCGCTACCCGCGGCGGCACGGTCGTGACTGCGGCTCGCGCCTTTTTCCGTACTTGCGCCTAACCTGGGTCGGTGAGCAATCGTCTCGCCAAGGAGACCAGCCCCTACCTGCTCCAGCACCGTGAGAACCCGGTCGACTGGTACCCGTGGGGGGAAGAGGGGCGGGCACGGGCGCGGTCCGAGGACCGCCCGATCCTGCTCTCCGTCGGCTACTCCGCCTGCCACTGGTGCCACGTGATGGAACGGGAGTCCTTCGAGGATCCGGAGACGGCCGAGTTGATGAACCGCCTTTTCGTCAACATCAAGGTGGATCGCGAGGAGCGCCCCGACGTCGACGCCCTCTACATGGAGGCGGTGCAGGGAATGACCGGCCGCGGCGGCTGGCCGATGACGGTCTTCCTGGACCCCGAAGGCGTCCCCTTCTACGCGGGCACCTACTTCCCCGGCGAGCCGGCCCATGGGATGCCCAGCTTCCGTCAGGTGATCGAGGCGGTGAGCAGTGCCTTCGAGGAGCGCCGCGAGGAGATCCGCAACTCGGCACCCCGCACCCGCGCCCAGCTCGGAGCAATCGGGCAGATCGAGCCGACGGAGGACCCGCTGGAGGCCGGGATAATCGAGGACGCGATCGCCGGCCTGCGCCGGCAGGTCGACCCGGTCAACGGCGGCTTCGGCGGCGCACCGAAGTTCCCGCCCGCCTCGACGCTCGAGCTCCTGCTGGCCGGCGGGGCCGGCGGGGCCGGCGAGATCGTCGAGAAGACGCTCGATGCGATGGCAGCGGGAGGCATCTACGACCAGCTCGGGGGAGGCTTCTCGCGCTACTCGGTGGATGCCGCCTGGTCGATTCCCCACTTCGAGAAGATGCTCTACGACAACGCCCTGCTCGCGCGTTGCTACCTGCACGGCTGGCAGGTCCTCGGGCACGAGCGCTACCGACGGGTCTGCACCGAGATCCTCGACTGGGCCCTGCGGGAGATGAGGGGGCCCGAGGGGGGCTTCTTCTCGGCGCTCGACGCCGACTCCGAGGGCGAGGAGGGGCGTTTCTACGTCTGGACGCCGGCGGAGATCGAGGAGGTCTTGGGCGAGCGCGCCGGGGCTGCGATCTCCCACCTCGGCGTAACCGAGGGCGGCAACTTCGAGGGAGCCAACGTCCTCCACCTCCCGGGCGGGGCCTCCTCACAGCCTCCGGCCGGGTTCGAGGAGGACCGCGCCGCGCTTTATGAGAGCCGCTCGGCACGGGTCTGGCCGGGTCTCGACGATAAGCGGCTGACCGCCTGGAACGCGCTGATGATCGGCGCCCTGGCCGAGGCAGGGGCGGTGCTCGGCCGCGGCGACTACCTCCAGGCGGCGGAGCGCTGCGCCAACTTCGTCCTCTCCGAGCTGCGCGATTCCCAGGGAGGGCTGCTGCGCACCTTCAGGGACGGCGAGGCGAAGCTGACCGCCTACCTCGAGGACCATGCCTTCCTGCTCGAGGCGCTCCTCATCCTCTATCAGGCCGGCTTCGAGCAACGCTACTTCGAAGAGGCACGGGCCCTGGCCGAGACGCTGATCTCCCGCTTCTCCGACCCCGAGCGGGGCGGGTTCTACACCACCACCGCGGGCCAGGAGCAGCTGATCGCTCGCCGCAAGGAGCTCGGCGACCATCCGATCCCCTCCGGCAACTCCTCGGCCGCGCTCGGCCTGCTGCGGCTCTCGGCCCTGAGCGGCGATCGCCGCTACGAAAAGGAGGCGATCGGCGTCCTCCGCCTCTTCGCCCCCGCGGCGCGGCGCCAGCCGGAGGGTTTCGGGCACCTGCTCCAGGCGCTCGACCTCCACTTGGCGGCGTCCCGCGAGCTGGCGCTGGTGGGCGAGCAGCTCGACGACCTCGCGGCGGTGGCGCGATCTGCCTTTCGGCCCCATCTCGTGCTCGCGGGAGGCCCCGAGGGCAGCGACGCCCCGGAGCTCCTGCGGGGGCGCACCGAGGTCGAGGGGCGTCCGACCGCCTATCTTTGCGAGAGCTTCACCTGCCGCATGCCCGTCACGGACCCCGAGGAGCTGAGGAAGGAACTGGATGGCGATCACTGAGAAGACCACCGAGGACCTGGCGCGCGAGTACTTCGCCGCCGCTGCCAACCACGACGTCGAGGAGATGGTCTCCAAATGGGCGCCGGGCGGCGTCGCCACGATCTACGGGATGGCCGAGCTCGATGTCCCGTCCGGATACCGCGAGTACTTTTCGAACCTCTTCGCCGCCTTCCCCGACTTCCGCTTCGAGGTGCTCGACGTGATCGCGGCCGGCAATCGCGCCGCGGTGCGCTGGCGCGGAACCGGGACCTTCGACGGCGAGGCACGCTTTCAGGGGCTCGCACCTAACGGGTCCCGAGCCGAGATCGAGGCCTGCGATCTGCTCACCTTCAACGACGAGGGCCTGGCGACCGAGAACCGCGCTTTCGTAAACGGGGCCGACATCGCCCAGAAGCTCGGCGCATTGCCCCCGACCGACTCGGTCGCTGAGCGGTTGATGCTCGGGGCGATGAACCTGAAGACCGCGGCGCTTCAGCGGCTCAGGTCTCGGAACTGAGGGGGTAGTCGCGCTCCTCGTCGAGCGCGACTGCACCTCCGACCTCGCCCCGGCCATCGCCGAGGGGTCTCGCGGTCAGGACCGAGCCCCGTCCCTGGTGGATCGTCACGGCGCGATTCAGACGGACCGCGAGCCCCAGCGCGGCCGAGCCGGTCGCCTCGTCCTCGGGGATGCCGAAGTCAGGCGCAAAGGAACGAGCCCTGATCGTCCCCGCAGCCTCGTCGATCCAGGCCCAGGCATATACATCCCCGTCGCTGCCGGGCGGGCGGCCCTCCAGCTCGTGCACCCGCTCCGGCCGCTCGAGCTCGAGATTGGTGAAGGATGACCATCCTCCGCTTCCGCTGATCCATACGCGCTCCTCCTCGATCCTCACCTCCACCTCGCCCGCGGGCGGCCGCAGCACCGCGACCGGCGTCCCCCGCCGCGCCAGCAGCCACGCGGTGCCGACCAGCGGGTGCCCCGCGAAGGGGATCTCGGCAGCCGGGGTGTAGATCGCCAGCTCGCCCCGCTCGGCATCGTCGAGGAACACCGTCTCGCTGTAGCCGAGGTCCGCGGCGATCCGCTGTCGCTCGGGCCCGGGGACCGAGGCCCCGTCGAGGAAGACGCCGAGCGGATTGCCCCATTCGCCCTCGTCGTTGACGAAGACGCGGACTATGTCCAACTCAGGCATCGGCGAGCTGTTCAGAGGATCGGCAGAAAATGCTCGATCTCGTACGGAGTGACCTGGACCCGGTAGTCGTCCCACTCCTGGCGCTTGATCTCGACGAAGCGGCGGAAGGTGTGCTCACCGAGGGTTCGCAGGACGAGCTCGGAATCGGCGGCCAGCTCGATCGCCTCGCCCAGGGTCGCCGGCAGCTGCTCGATCCCCCGCTGGGCCCGCTCCTCCGGGGAGAGGTGGTAGAGATTCTGCTCCATCGGCTCCGGCAGCTCGTAGCCGTGCTCGATTCCCTCGAGGCCCGCCTGTAGCATCCCGGCGAAGCAGAGGTAGGGGTTGCATGCGGGGTCGGGGCAGCGCAGCTCGGCCCGGGTCGCCATCTCCTTGCCCGGGTGATAGAGCGGCACCCTGATCAGGGCCGAGCGGTTGCGCCGTGACCAGGCCAGATAGACCGGCGCCTCGTAGCCGGGCACCAGGCGCTTGTAGGAGTTGACCCACTGAGCGAACAGCGAGGAGATCTCGCGGGCGTGCTTCAGCTGGCCGGCGATGAACGATTTCGCTGTCGAGGAGAGAAAGTATTGGTCCTCGGCGTCATAGAAGGCGTTGCTGCCGTCCTTGCCCAGGGATTGATGGACGTGCATTCCGGAGCCGTTTTCCCCGAACAGCGGCTTGGGCATGAAGGTCGCGTGCCAGCCGTACTTCATCGCGTACTCCTTGACGACGATCCGGTAGGTCATGCAGTCGTCGGCCATCTCCAGCGCGTTTTTGTAGCGCATATCCACCTCGTGCTGGGAAGGCCCGACCTCGTGGTGGGTGTACTCGACGTGGATGCCCATCTTCTCGAGCGCCAGCACCGTTTCGCGCCGGACGTCGGAGCCCGCGTCGAGCGTCGTCAGGTCGAAATAGCCCCCCTCGTCGAGCACCTCGGGATCCCCCTCCGGCTTCGCCGACTTGAAGTAGAAGAACTCCAGCTCGGGGCCGACGTTGTAGAGCTCGAAGCCCAGCTCCGAGGCCCGCTCGAGCGCCCGCCTGAGGATCCAGCGGGGGTCGCCCTCATAGGGATCGCCGCCCGGGACGCGGATGTCGCAGAACATCCGCCCGGTGGCGTTTTCGTCCTCGGGACGCCAGGGCAGGAGGGCGAAGGTCTCAGGATCGGGCATCGCGATCATGTCCGACTCCTCGATCGGGTTGAACCCGGTGATCGAGGAGCCGTCGAATCCCATCCCGCCCTCGAATGCGTCCTCGAGCTCGGAGGCGTTGATCGAGAAGCTCTTAAGCTGCCCGAGGACGTCGGTGAACCAGAGACGGACGAAGCGGACGTCGCGCTCCTCGCAGATCGCGATCACGTCGCTGGCGCTGCTTGGCTTCTCTGCCATTGCTGGTCTCCCGGGTCGGCGTGCTCGAGCGGCAACGATAGGCGAAACGGTGAACCACCGAGGCGTCGAGAAGCGTATATCCGGGTATATACGAGCTGCGGACGTGCCTTGCAGGCCCGTCCAAAAAGGGCTATAACTTACCTCTCGTAAGTAATTGGCCCAAAGTGAAGTAAGGCAGAGCCGGAAGCAGGTTGAACGTGACGGTCAAGACAGACATAAGCAGGTTCCAGATCCACGATGAGTTGACCGCGCCGGACGGCAGCGCTCCGATCCTGAAGACGATCCAGGCCGCGGGCGGTGCGGTGAGCAAGTTCGTCGGAGTCCTCGCCGGGGCCCCATCCGTCCTCCGCGCCTACACGAGAATGCGCTCGGAGCTGCGCGGTGGGGTGCTTCCCCAGGCGACGCGCGAGCGGATCGCCCTCGCCGTCGCCGAGCATCGAGGCGACACCTACAGCATCGCCCAGCACGCCAAATCGGCCCGCCGCGCCGGACTCGGCCTCGACGAGGTCTCCCGAGCACGCAGGTTCACCTCCGGGGACGAGCGCGAGGCGGCGCTACTCGCCTATCTGAGGGCCGCTC
>JBBRHQ010000022.1:0-17481 GCA_038222365.1 Solirubrobacterales bacterium | reverse complement strand
TACCTGGCCGCCGGAGGAGCCTCCTACGAGCCGGCAAAGACCCAGGATCCCTGCGTGCCCCGGGAGTGGCGCTCTCCTGACGGGATCAAGGAGATCGTCGAGCAGTTCTCGCTCTCGGCGCTCGACGGAGCCGCCTGCGAGCTCGGGGTCAGCCGCGAGACGCTCGCCCGGGCACTGAGCAGCGAGGACGGCCGTCGGCGCTTCGCCGAGCGCTACGGGATCGACGAAGCGAAGCTCTCCGACGCGGTCCACGCCGGGCTGGTACGCGGAGTGGACGACGCCGAGGACGCCGGCGCGCTGAGCCCGATCGTCGCGGTGCCGCTGCGCGAGCTCGCCCGGCGCGTCCCCGTGCAGGAGGGGATCAAGCTGATCAACGACGCCAGCCCGCTGTTCGATGACGCCGGAGGTCTGCTCGACCTCCTCGGAGGCCAGGACCTCGGGGGGCTGATCCCCTGAGATCGATGCCCCCGCGCTCAGTCGCGGGTGGCGCGCCAGACCCAGAGCATCGCCAGAGGCTGGAGCGGTAGGCGGGCCCAGAGCAGCCAAGAGGGCACATTCTCCAGTCCCCTGATCCGGTCGCGGTGGACCGCCATGTGGACGTTGGCGGGAAAGACCGCGGACAGCAGCCCAATCAGCCACCAGCGGGCCAGGGGGCGGGTTCGGGCTGAGGTCACCGCCGCGCCGCCGGCGATCTCGGCGAGGCCGCTGATCACCACCGACTCCCGGTGGGCGGGAAAGCTCGGCGGCATCATCGCCTCGTAGCGGCGGGGGACGACGAAATGCATCGTCCCGGCGAAGCTGAAGAAGGCGGCGAGGAGCCGCTGGGAGCGGGTCACTCGCAGAGATTCTGCCAGGTAGCTGGACAGATGATTTGCCCCCGGAACTGCGTCCCTCTACAGTGGTCCCGAAGTGGGGGAAGTGGCTTCGACAGCACTCAGAGCGATCGCGGCCCGGCGCCGGCCGGGGGTGGGAGCGCTTCTCGTCATCCTCCTCCTCGGCTGCGCGATCTCGGTGCCGGCGGCTGCGAGGCCGAAGCACCACCACAAATGCAAGCGCACCCAGGTCACGGTGCGGATCGGTCACAGGAAGAGCTGCAAGCCGGTCAGGTCGGTCTTCCCGAAGCCGCGGGCGGGCGACGAGCGGATCGCTGCCTGGAAGACGATCCTCAGCCCTCCATCCCGCCTGCGCGACCGCCGCGGCCATCGACTCCCGTCGCTGAGGCGGAGCTTCGGCAAACCGGGCCGAAAGCTCTATGCGGCGGTGGCCGCGAACATGCCGGATGGGTTCGCTCGCCTCGATGCGCTCGACGAGCCTGCGGGTCGGCTCTTGGTCGCGAGGGCCGTGGCATCGGCCTCGGGCTGCGGTGGATCGAGGATTTCGAAAACCGAGGCGTTCAGTGAGAGGGACGTCGAAGGAATAAGTGTGTCCGGCTCGGCCAAGTCATCCGAAAACGGGAAGTCTCTCGTCTTCAGGGCCAAAACCGGCGATAAGTTCATCCGGACATCGGTCGAGGAGTCGGCTTGCCATCGTGCTCCATTGCCCGCATGCCCGACCGCGGCAGGTGTCCTCCAAGGCAAGGGCGAGAGCGTTGAGCGCGAGCGGATCACCTTCCTCTATTTCGAAGACGCCGAACTCGTCGCCTCGACGATTGTCAACTCCACCCGGACCGTCAAGTCCCGAGGCCAGACGGCCGCGGACGCGAAGCTCGACTACGTCAACGTCGACCACACCGTCAAGTACACATTGCAAAGCGGTGGCTCCTCCGCAATGACGAACGAGAGCTTCACCCAGAGGCGGGGGGTCCGCATCAACATGCGGTCCCGGCCGGAGTCGTACTCCCCCGGAAGCGCATCGTTCGAATCCGTCGGCCGCGTGCCTGCCTCGTGGGCGAAGATCGATGAGGAGACCTTCAGCGCGGTGGTCGGGAACGTGATCTCGACCTACAGATCCGGGGAGATTGGCGGCGGCTTCGCCGATACCCCGGGCAAGTGCGCCGATCTGAAGTTCTCACCCGCATCCGACGCGCTGAGCCTAAAGAAGGGCCAGCAGGGCAAGGTCAACGTCAGGGTCGAGACCAATGGGAAGTCCGACAACCCGAGGGCGACGGCGGCGAAGAGCGCGATCGACCTGACCAGCAAGGCGAATGCGAACGTCACGCCGGGGAGCGGCAAGGGGAAGGTGGTCCCGTTCGACTACACCGTCACCCGGGACGGCTCGGGGATCAAGGTCACCGCCGGCTTCAAGGCGACCTCGACCGCCGGCCTCGCCGCTCCGGCAACCTGGACGCAGCCGACCAAGGTCGGGGAGCCGCCGGTGAAGCGGATCACCGGCACCTTCAGCGGCTCCTGGGACTACAACGGCTCGCACATCGGCTGGAGCGGCTCCGTGACGCTGACCAGGCCCAATGCCGTCGATCCGGGGGCGCAGGGCCACTACGTGCAGACGGGAGGGACGGTCACCTACACGGCGTCCGGGCTAAACCCCGCCGACCAGGTCTGCGAGGTCAGCCAAACCGAGGAGTTCTCGCTGCCCAGCAACCCCGGGCGGGGCATCGCGCTGGTCAACGGCACCTCCCCGGACCTTAAGTCTCCCTACGACTACACGTTCAACGTCGTCACCAGCAACACTGACTTCATGCGGCTGACCCTCTCGGGCTGCAGCAGCGGCTACGAAAGCCTCAACGGGACAACCGAGGACGTCTACTTCGGATCCGCGATGGATCCGATCAACACAGGGAGCCTCCGGGACCAGACCTCGCTCGACGGGATCGTCTACGACGGCCAGAAGACGCTGCGAGACAGCCGCTGGAGCTGGTCGCTGCGCGGCCAGACCTCCTGAGCCCGACGCCGGCCCCCGCTATCTTCGGCGGGTGCCCGATTTCAAGCTGAACGCCGCCTACACGGCGACCGCCGACCAGCCGCAGGCGATCGAGGGGTTGGCCGAGGGCCTGGCAGGGGGGGATCGCTTCCAGACCCTGCTCGGTGCCACGGGAACCGGGAAGACCTTCACGATGGCCGGCGTGGTCGAGCGAGTCCAGCGCCCGAGCCTGGTGATCGCCCACAACAAGACCCTGGCGGCGCAGCTCTGCAACGAGTTCCGCGAGTTCTTTCCCGAGAACGCGGTCGAGTACTTCGTCAGCTACTACGACTACTACCAGCCCGAGGCATACGTCCCGGCACAGGACCTCTACATCGAGAAGGACTCCTCGATCAACGACGAGATCGACCGCCTCCGCCACGCGGCAACCGCGGCGCTGCTGGCCCGCCGCGACGTGCTGATCGTCGCCTCGGTTTCCTGCATCTACGGAATCGGCTCGCCGCAGCTCTACCAGCAGCAGATGCAGCTGTTCAAGGTCGGCGAGGAGCTCGACCGCGACGAGGTCCTGCGCAAGCTGGTGAAGATGCAGTACCAGCGGAACGACGCCAACCTGGCCCGCGGCAGCTTCCGGGTGCGCGGCGAGTTGCTCGAGATCATGCCCGCCTACGCGGAGTCCGCCTACCGGATCTCGCTGTTCGGCGACGAGATCGAGGGGATACAGCACTTCGACCCGCTTACCGGCGAGGTGCTCGACGAGATCGACCACGTCGCGGTCTGGCCCGCCACCCACTACGTCACCGCCGACGAGACGATCGAGCGCTCGGTCGCCGAGATCCGGGCCGAGCTCGAGGGCCGAACGGCCGAGCTCGAGGCGGAGGGCAAGCAGCTCGAGGCCCATCGGCTGCGGCAGCGCACCCTCTACGACATCGAGATGATCAAGGAGCTGGGCTTCACCTCGGGGATCGAGAACTACTCGCGGATCCTCGACGGCCGCCCCCCCGGCAGCCCGCCGCACACCCTGATCGACTACTTCCCCGATGACTTCGTCGTCTTCGTCGACGAGTCCCACCAGACGATCCCGCAGATCGGCGGAATGTACGAGGGAGACCGCTCGCGAAAGCAGACCCTGGTCGACTACGGGTTCCGGCTGCCGTCGGCTATCGACAACCGTCCGCTGAAGTTCGGCGAGTTCCTCGACCGGGTCAACCACCTGGTGATGGTCTCGGCGACCCCCGGGCCGTTTGAGCGCGCCGAGGCCTCGCGAACCGTCGAGCAGATCGTCCGCCCGACCGGGATCGTCGACCCCGAGATCGAGGTGCGCGAGACGCGCAATCAGATCGACGACCTGATGAACGAGATCAGGCGGCGTGCCGAGGGGGGCGACCGGGTGCTGGTCACGACCCTGACCAAGAAGATGGCCGAGGACCTGACCGGCTACCTGCTCGAGTACGGGATCAAGGTCCGCTACCTGCACTCCGAGGTGGACACGCTGGAGCGGATCCAGATCGTCCGCGACCTGCGCCTGGGGGAGTACGACGTGCTGGTCGGCGTCAACCTGCTGCGCGAGGGCCTCGATCTGCCCGAGGTCTCGCTGGTGGCGATCCTCGACGCCGACAAGGAGGGCTTCCTGCGGGGCGAGACCAGTCTCGTGCAGACGATCGGCCGGGCGGCGCGGAACGTCGAGGGCAAGGTGCTGATGTACGCGGACAAGGAGACCGAGGCGATGCGGGCGGCGATCGGCGAGACCGACCGCCGGCGCGCGATTCAGACCGCCTACAACACCGAGCACGGGATCACCCCGGAGACGGTGAAGAAGGGGATCTCGGAGATGACCGAGTTCCTGGCGATGGAGGACCGGGCGCCGCGCAAGCGCCGCAGCAGGCGCAGCGAGGACTTCGCCGGGCCGGAGGAGCTGGAGCGGACGATCGTCGAGCTGGAGGAGGAGATGATCGTCGCCGCCGAGGACCTCCGCTTCGAGGAGGCGGCGCGGATCCGCGACGAGCTTCGCGAGCTTCGCCGCGACCTCGAAGGTATGCGGGCCGGCGCTTAAGCGCCGGCAGAGGCATGTCAGGCGGCGAAGCCGCCGCAAGAGATTCCGGGCCCGCGCTTAGAGGCCGCGCTAGTCTGGACGTCGATGGTGCCCCTCTCCCGAGACGAGATCGTCAAGCAGGTTTCCGGTGCGATCGACGCGGCCGAGGAGAGGGCGGCGGAGATCGAGCGGGAGGCCCGCGAGAGGGCAGAGGCAATCCTCAACGAGGCCCGCGCGGAGGCCAAGCACATTCTTGATCGCGCCCAATCGGCGGTCGCCGGATTGGCCGCCGAAATCACCGGAGAGGTCCCCGAGCCGCCCGCGCCGGCCCCGGAGCCCGGCCCGGACCCCGTCCCCGAGCCCGAGCCGCCGGCCGACCCCGAGCCCGCTCCGGACCCGGTCCCGGAGCCGACGCCAATGCCCGAGCCCCCATCCGAGCAGCCGCCTCCGGCCGCCGCGGCCGTTACCAACGGAAGCGCCGACGGGGCCCGTCTGGTGGCGATGAAGATGGCGCTCGAGGGCTCCTCGCGGGAGGAGGTGGCCGCTCACCTCGCGGAGGGCCATTCCCTCGAGGACAGCGGTGCCCTGCTGGACGACGTCTTCGCCCGACTCAACGCCTGAGCCGCCCGGGGCGAAGGGAACGCCCGTTCGCCCCCGTAGAATCGTCCCGGATGCCCCCGAAGGACCGAATCGTCGTCGCCGGCGCCCGCGAGCACAACCTCAAGGACGTCGAGATCGAGATGCCGCGGGACGCCCTGATCGTCGTCACCGGGCTGTCGGGGTCGGGTAAGTCGAGCCTCGCCTTCGACACGATCTACGCCGAGGGCCAGCGCCGCTACGTCGAGTCGCTCTCGTCCTACGCCCGGCAGTTCCTCGGCCTGATGGAGAAGCCCGACGTCGACTCGATCGACGGGCTCTCGCCGGCGATCTCGATCGATCAGAAGACGACCTCCCGCAACCCCCGCTCGACTGTCGGCACCGTGACCGAGATCCACGATTACCTGCGCCTGCTCTGGGCGCGGATCGGAACCCCCCATTGCCCCACCTGCGGGGAGCCGATCAGCGGTCAGTCGCTGGAGCAGATCACCGACCGGCTGATGACCCTTGAGGAGGGCCGCCGTTTCATGGTCATGGCCCCGGTGGTCCGCGGCCGCAAGGGAGAGTACGGGAAGCTGCTCGAGCAGATGCGGCTCGAGGGCTACTCGCGGGTCGAGGTCGACGGCGAGCTGCGCCGCCTCGACGAGGAGATCAAGCTCGACAAGAAGTACAAGCACAACATCTCGGTGGTGGTCGACCGGCTGGTGATGAAGTCCGACCTCCGCCGCCGCCTCTCCGAATCGGTCGAGGCCGCCGCGGCGCTGAGCGGGGGCTTGGTCGAGGCAGAGCTGATTTCCGAGAACGGCCAGCCTGCCAGCAACCGCTCCGGCCCCGGACGCGAAGCGGAGGAGGCGGAGCGCCTTGTCTTTTCCGAGCAGTTCGCCTGCCTCAATTGCGGCACCTCGATCCCCGAGCTGGAGCCGAGGATCTTCTCCTTCAACTCGCCTCACGGCGCCTGCGAGCGCTGTCACGGCCTCGGCTTCCAGCGAGTGATCGATCCGGAGCTGGTGGTTCCCGACCCGACCCTCTCGCTTGGGGAGGGCGCGCTTCAGCCCTGGCGGCTCGGCCACTCTCGCTACTGGAAGCGTGTGGTCGAGGCGGTGGCCGACACCCACGGGGTCCAGACGACCGTCCCCTGGCAGGAGCTGAGCGAGGCCGAGCGCGAGATCTTCTTGCACGGGACCGGCTCGGAGCGCCACAAGGTGAGCTACCGCAACCGCTTCGGCCGCAGCCGCTCCTACAGCGTCCGCTTCGAGGGAATCGTCAACAACCTCGAGCGCCGCTACGGCGAGACCGACTCCGAACGGGTCCGGGAGCGGATAGAGGGTTACATGGCCGAGCAGCCGTGCCCAGAGTGCGGCGGCGCCCGGCTGCGCCCGGAGAGCCTCGCGGTCAAGGTCGGCGGGGCCAGCATCGCTGAGTTCAGCGCGCTCTCGGCGCGGGCCGCCGGGGAATGGATCAAGGCGCTGGAGTTGAACGACACCGAGCGAGCGATCGCCCGGCTAATCGTCCGCGAGATCACCGAGCGTCTCTCCTTTCTGGAGAACGTCGGCATCGGCTACCTCTCTCTGGGCCGCTCGGCTCGGAGCCTCTCCGGGGGCGAGGCGCAGCGGATCCGGCTGGCGACCCAGATCGGCTCCAGCCTGGTCGGGGTGATGTACATCCTCGACGAGCCCTCGATCGGCCTGCATCAGCGGGACAACGAGAAGCTGATCGGAACCCTCGACCGATTGCGCGATCTCGGCAACACGGTGATCGTGGTCGAGCACGACGAGGGGACGATGCGGGCCGCCGACCACCTGATCGACCTCGGGCCGGGGGCCGGCGAGCATGGCGGCTACGTGATCGCCGAAGGAACTCCGGCCGAGGTCGAGGCCAATCCGGCCTCGCTGACTGGCCAGTTCCTCTCCGGCGAGAGGCGGATCGAAGTGCCGGCCCACCGCCGCAAGGCCGCCGGCGCGCTGCGGATCCGCGGCGCCCGCCAGCACAACCTCAAGCAGGTCACGGTCGACGTTCCGCTTGGCGTCTTCTGCTGCGTCACCGGGGTCTCGGGATCGGGCAAGTCGACCCTGGTCAACGAGACGCTCCACCACGCTGTCGCCAACCGGCTGCACCAGGCGAAGTTGCGGCCGGGCTCACACGATGGAATCGACGGGCTCGAGGCGATCGACAAGATCATCAACATCGACCAGTCGCCGATCGGCCGCACACCGCGCTCCAACCCCGCCACCTACACCAACATCTTCGACCACATCCGCCAGCTCTTCGCCCAGACCCAGGAGGCCCGCGCCCGCGGTTATAAGCCGGGCCGGTTCAGCTTCAACGTCAAGGGAGGGCGTTGCGAGGTCTGCAAGGGCGACGGCCAGATCAAGATCGAGATGCATTTCCTCCCCGACGTCTACGTCCCGTGCGAGCAGTGCCACGGAAAGCGCTACAACCGCGAGACGCTCGAGGTCCGCTTCAAGGGCAAGAGCATCGCCGACGTGCTGGAGATGGCGGTCGCCGACGCGGTCGAGTTCTTCGAGAACGTGCCGAAGATCGCGCGGCGCCTGCGCACCCTCAACGACGTCGGCCTCGACTACATCCGCCTCGGGCAGCCGGCGACGACCCTCTCGGGTGGCGAGGCGCAGCGGGTCAAGCTGGCCACCGAGCTCTCCAAGGTGGCGACCGGCGACACCCTCTACATCCTCGACGAGCCGACCACCGGGCTCCACTTCGCAGACGTCCAGCGGCTGCTCGACGTTCTCGGGCGCCTCGTCGACGCCGGCAACACGGTGGTCGTGATCGAGCACAACCTGGACGTGATCAAGACCGCCGACTGGCTGATCGATCTAGGTCCGGAGGGGGGCGAGGAGGGGGGAGAGGTGGTCGCGACCGGCACCCCCGAGGACGTCGCCGCGATCGCCGGCTCCTACACCGGCCGCTTCCTCGCTGACCTGGTCGAGCCCAAGGTGAAGCGGACGCGGAAGCGAAAGCGCGAGGCGATCGCCGCCTGACGGAAACGCTCCGCAGACCGCCGGCCGGAGCGCCTTGGATCTGTCAAGCTGGATCGCAACGTCCTCGCGGCTGGGAGGCCGAACATGGGGAGTAGCCATCGAAGCCGATTCGTGTGCGCGACGCTCGTCCTCGCGTTCTCGACCGGGATGGCTGTGACGGAGTCGCTTGCGGCCCCCGCTTCACGGCCCGGCGACATCACCGGCGCGCGTGGCAAGGAGGTGATCGACGTCGCGCTGACGCTGTCGCTGTCGCGTAAGGTGGTTCCGGTCGGCGGCAGCCTCAGCGAGGTGATGAGGGTGACCAACCGCGGCACCGTGACGATGCCGACCGGCCCCTATCGACAGCAGTCGTTCGGCCAGGAGATCAACAAACCGGGCCAGCCCCACTACCCGGGCAAGGCGGTCTATGCCTTCGCGAGGTCCCGGGGCGGGCACTGCTCCCACGGAACCTACGGCCCGGCCAGCAAGATCCAGACCTTCGCCTGCGATCTGAAGCGCCTTGCCCCGGGGGAGAGCCAGAAGGTCCGGATAAAGATCAAGAAGATCAAAGGGCCGCTCCTGCTGGACGCAAAGGGGTTCTACGGTGCAAGCGGCCGCGTCTATGACTACCGCAGGGGGAACGACGCGGTGCGGAGGATCATCCGGGTGCGGCGACGATGAGCCGCGCATGAGGCGGTTCAGCGGCTGAACAGCAGCGAGGCGCCGATCGCCCCGCCGAGATCGCCGAGGGCGGCGACGTGGAAGGCCGGCGGGTCGGAGTCGGTGAACAGATGCTTGAGCATGTGCTCGGTGATCTGCTTCTCGAAATGCTCGCCGAAGCGGACACCGAGGCCGCCGCCCATGATCACCGCCTCGGGATCGATCAGGTTGCACGCGGAGGCGATTCCGGCGCCCAGGGCGAGGATCGCGCGGTCGATCAGATCGACCGTGAGCTCGTCCTCCTTCTTCAGGGCCCTCTCCCAGATGCCGCTTGTCAGGCGGTCGCGGTCGTGCTCCTTCATGATCTTGAACAGTTCCGTCTTGGTGCCCTCGTCGTGGCGCTTTCGCGCCTCGGCCTCCATCGCGGCCCGCCCCGCGTAGGCCTCGAGGCACCCCCTGCGACCGCAGGGACAGTGGGCGCCGTCGCGCTTCACCACCATGTGGCCGATCTCCCCGGCGGCGCCGCGCCCGAGCCACGGCTCGCCATCGAGGACGAGCCCTCCGCCGACGCCGGTCCCCCAGAAGACCCCGATCAGCGTCTTATAGGGCTTGCCGGCGCCGAGGTGGAACTCGGCCTCGGTCGCGACCTGGACGTCGTTGCCGATCCGCACATCCGTGCCGAGCGCCTCGGAGAGATTCTCGGCGAGGGGAAAGCTGCCCTCCCAACCGGGCAGGTTCTTGGCGGCACTGACCACGCCCGTTTTCTCGTCCGCGTCTCCCGGCGAGCCGACCCCGATGCCGCCCAGCTCCGCGGTCTCGGTGCCTGCATCTTTCGCCGCCTCCCGCAGCGCGTCTGCCATCTCGCTCGCGACGTCTTCAGGACCGCCCTCCGTCGGGGTGGGACGCCGCGACTGCCCGCGGACCTTGCCGTCCGTGCCGACGATCGCGGTCTGGATCTTGGTTCCGCCAAGGTCGATCCCTCCGCGGAGCTTCGCCGCCGGGCTCACCGCTCCACCCACTCGGGCGACCTCTCGAACCGTCCCACGCGCGAACCCTCCTCTCGCGTGCGTGCGGACCCTACTGCCGCCGGCTCTGGAAAGCTAGGCCGATGGCCGAGCTCCGCGGTTGGAGGTTGTGGTGGGTGAAGCGCCGCTGGTACGAGCGCAACCGGCGCCCGCTGCGGCGCTGGCGGATCAACCGCCACATGGCTCGAGCCGGAGCCTTCATCCGCTTCCCGGTCGAGGGAGAGGTGCTGGAGGCGCTCGACGAGGGCCGGCTGAGGATCGGCAATGCGACCCTGCTCGAGCCGGGATGCTGGATCACGATGTCGCCGCAGGCCTCGATCGCGATCGGCGAGGGATGCTTTCTCAACCGCAACACGATGCTCGCCGCGCATCAGCGGATCGAGATCGGCGACCACGTGATGTTCGCCAACGCTTGCTTCGTCGGCGACGCCGCCCATCGCTTCGACGACCCCGAATTGCCGATCACCTGGCAGGGATTCACCTCCAAGGGCCCGGTCCGGATCGGTTCGAACTGCTGGTTCGGAGTCAACTGCGTGATCACCGCCGGAGTCAGCATCGGTGAGCGCTGCGTGATCGGCGCCAACTCGGTGGTCACCGAGGACCTGCCGCCGCGGACGATTGCCGCCGGCGCCCCGGCGAAGGTGATCCGGGAGATCGAGTTCCGCCGCAGCGATGAGAGCGGCGGCAAGTGCGAGTGACGCTGGCGGCATTGGGTGTCGGGTTGGTGTTGACCGGGTGTGGAGGGGGCGACGGCAGCTCCGTATCCAGCGGCCCCAAACCCTTGGATACGGGATCGCGCAACGAAAGATCGGCATCGACGACCACCGAGGAGAGCACGGCTCCGTCCCATCCGGCCACCTCGTCGATTATCGTGCGGGGAGACCCCGAGAAGGCGGTAAAGGAGGCGATCGAGGCGGTCCTCGCTCCCCGCCCGCCCGGCCCGGCCAGCGTTCAGACAGCCTGCGGGTTCTTCGTCACCGATCGCTACATCAAGACCACCTACGGCACCCGCGGGGGCTGCGCCAAGGCTCTCATACCGGGCAGCGTCGCCGACTCGGTAAAGGTCTCGAGGGTGAACATCGGCGCCGGCCGCGCCACCGCGCGGGCGGTCCCGACCGGCGGCCCCTCGGACGGCGAGACGATCGCGGTGAGGCTGTTGCGCGTGGGATCAGTCTGGAAGGTCGACTCGCTGCGCTCCAACGCCCCGGTCGGCCCCTAGGCTGGGTGGCCGACGCCATGCATCCATGGCATGCGTCTGGTCGGCCACGCCGGGCTTTCGGCTAGGAGAGGACCTGGACGAGGACGGTGCGCTCGCGGGGGCGGTCGTCGAAGTCGACCAGCACCAGCTGCTGCCAAGTTCCCAGGGCAAGGCGGCCGGCGCTGACCGGAACCGCCTCGGAGGGCCCGATCAGCGAGGCCCGCTGGTGGGCGTGGGAGTTGGTGTCGTGGTTGAGCCGGTTGTGCTCGTAGTCGCCCGCGGCAGGGATCAGGCGCTCGAGCATCGTGCCGAGGTCGTGGACCCCGCCGGGCTCGTACTCCATCGTCGTGATCGCCGCGGTCGAGCCGCGGACGAAGGCGAGCGCCTGCGCCACCTCGACCCCGGCCCCGTCAACCACCCGCTGCACCCCACCGGTGATGTCAGTGACATCACCATCGCCCTGTGTGGAGAAGCGAATCTCACCAGTATGGATCGCCATCGCTCGGAGCGTTAAGGCAGCGGTTCCCAATCCCAGCTCGCCGAGGAGCTGAGGCTCTCCTGGTCGAGGTACCGGGTCAGCTCCGAGAGCTCTCCCGGTTCGACCGCGTAAGCGTGCTCGGGGGCGGGGAACTCCCCGGCGCGGACCTCGGCGACGTAATCGCGCAGCCCGTCGACCATCGCCCGCCTCGTCTCGGCGTAGCGCTTGACGAACTTGGGCAGGCGACCGTCGGTTATCCCGAGCAGGTCATGGAAGACGAGCACCTGGCCGGCGGTCGCGGGACCCGCGCCGATCCCGATCGTCGGCACCTCGAGCCGCTTGACGATCTCCTCGGTGACCGCGGCCGGGACCGCCTCGAAGACGATCGCGAAGCAGCCGACGGCCTGAAGCGCCAGCGCCTCCGCGGCGAGCCGCGCGGCGCGCTCGGCGGTGCGGCCCTGCGTCTTGTAGCCGCCGAGGGCCGTGGCGCTCTGGGGCGTGAGGCCGACGTGGCCCATCACCGGGATGCTCGCCCGGACGATCGCCCGGGCCCGGTCCACGGAGGTGCCGCCGCCCTCGAGCTTGACCACCCGGCAACCGGTCTCCTTGACCAGCCTCTGAGCGCTCTCGATAGCCTGCTCGTTGCTGACCTCGTAGGAGCCCATCGGCATGTCGCCGACCATCAGTGGCGTTCTCAGGCCGCGGCGGACCGCCTTGCCGAGCATCGCCATCTCGTCCATCGAGACCGGCTCGGTCCCCGAATAGCCGAGGACTGTGACGGCGGCGGTGTCGCCGACCAGGACGATGTCGACTCCGGCCTCCTCGGCGACCTGCGCGGAGGGGAAGTCATATGCGGTGACCATCACGATCGGCTCGCCCGCGGCCTTCATCTCGGCCAGGTCGGGCAGGGTCACGGGCCGGCGCTGGTTGTCGTCTTCGCTGCTTCTCATCCGTTGCTCCCTTTCACGCCGTTCACGGCTTGACGATGATGTTGTCTATGAGTCGGGTCCCGCCTACCCGGGCAGCCACCGCGACGAGCACCGGACGCCCGTTCAGCTCGCTCGCAGGGCTGAGGTCATCGGGGTTGCGGGCCTCGAGGTAGTCGGGCTCGATTCCGGCCGCGCCGAGCTCCAGGCGTGCCGCCTCGAGCCCCGCCTCGAGCGATTCCGTCCGGGCCCCTTCCTCGGCGGCCAGCAGGGCGCGGAAGATCGCTGCCGCCCGCTCGCGCTCGGCCGGAGCGAGATAGGAGTTGCGCGAGCTGAGGGCGAGCCCGTCGGGCTCGCGCACCGTGGGCAAAACCTCCACCCGGACCCGGAAATCGAGATCTGCGGCCATCCTCCGGATAACCGCTGCCTGCTGGGCGTCCTTCTGCCCGAAGTAGGCGACGTCGGGATCGACGCTGTTGAAGAGCTTCGCGACAACCGTGGTCACACCGCGGAAGTGCCCGGGCCCCCGGCTCGTGGGATCGCCGCAGAGGACATCGGTGAGGCGGCCGACCTCCACCTGCGTGGCGAACTGCGGCGGATAGACCTCCTCGACGGTGGGTGCATAGACGACGTCGACGCCCTCGCCCCGCGCCAGGTCGAGGTCGAGCTCCTCGTCGCGCGGGTAGCGCTCGAGGTCCTCGCCGGGGCCGAACTGCGCGGGGTTGACGAAGAGGCTCATGACCACCAGGTCGCACTCGGCCCGGGCCTGGCGAAGCAGCGAGAGATGGCCCTCGTGGAGCGCGCCCATCGTCGCCACCAGCCCCGTACTCGCGGCCGCCTCGCGCAGCTCCCCGAGTCCGAGCTGGAGCTCTGCCTTGGTCCGCGCGACCCTCATCTCACCGCCTCCTCGCTGCGGCGCCTCGCCAGCTCGACAGTGCGCTCGGCCAGAGCCCGGTAGAGATCGAGCAGCTGGGGATCGGTCTCGGCGAGCGCCTCGAGGTGGCGGGCCACCGTCGCCTCGTCGCCGCGGGCGATCGGGCCGGTGAGCGCCGAGCTGCCGTGCTCGGTCCAGTTGGCGGCGCTCCGCAGGACCAGCGGCGCCAGCAACTCGCGAGCGTCGGGGATCCCGCAGCCTTCGAGCAGCTCGGCGGCGGACTCCTCCAGGGTGACGAGGAAGTTCGAGGCGATCGCGGCGGCGGCGTGGTAGGCGGCCCGCTTCTCCTCGAGGACCTCGAACGGGCTCATCCCCAGGGCGCGGGCCAGGGATTCGGCCACGACCAGCGCATCCGGGTCCGAACCCGAGACGGCGCAGAAGGCACCGGCGAGGTCGGCTGCTTCGCCGCGAATCGTCTGCAGCGGGTGGAGGGAGAAGGCCGAGGCCCCTGCAGAGGTCGCGGCCCGAAGCGCGCCCAGACCGGTGGCCCCGCTGGTGTGGCCGACGAACCGGGTTGCGCCAAGGTGCCGTGTGTAACTGCAGCAGGCCACCTCGATCTCCGAGTCGGGCACGCAGAGCAGGGCCGCCTCGGCCTGTGGCGCACCGCCCCCTTCGCCGTCCCTGCCGATCAGCGCCGCATCGATCCCGGCGACTGTGGCTGCGGCTGCGATCGCCCTGCCCACCCTTCCCGGGCCGACGATGGTGAGCGCGGTTGGCGCTCGCGGATTTCGGTCTCTGTCCCGTTCCAGTTCCCGCATGCGAGATACCAGACGGAGCCTCGATCAGCTCATTTGACGACTCATGCCGGCCGAGCCGGCGGGTCCACGCCATTAGGTCGCGGCCAGTCTGGATTATAGAAGCGGGCGCCCGCCGGCGATTACGATGGGCGGCGGAAGCGTCGACCATGCCGATCTACGAGTTTCAGTGCGAGCAGTGCGGGGCCCGCTACGAGGAGCTGGTTGCCGGCGGAACCGAACAGGTTCCGTGCACCGAATGCGGTGCGGCCCAGACCCGGCGCGCCATCCCCTCGTCGATCTCGCCCCCCGGGCGGCTGCCACGGGGCGCCCCGGTGCGCGACAGCGAGTCGCGGCGCCGGGCACGCGAAGCGGCGCGTTCCGAGCGCCTGGGGGAGACCCGGAAGCTGCGGGAGTCCGGCGGGGTCCCGCCACCACGCCGGAAGCCGGGGGAGCGGTGAGCGCCGGGCCGGCGGCACCGCGGCGTCGAGAGCAGCTGGTCGAGCTCTTCAACGAGGCCTCGGGCTGCGTGCGCTGCCCGCTTTCGGAGACGCGTAGGAAGGTCGTCTTCGGCGCCGGCAACGCCGACGCCGATCTGATCTTCGTCGGGGAGGCGCCGGGGGCGGAGGAGGATCGCCGCGGGCTGCCTTTCGTGGGGCGCGCCGGGGGCCTCCTCAACGAGATGCTGGGCGGGATCGGATTGTCTCGGGACGACGTCTTCATCGCCAACGTCCTCAAATGCCGCCCACCGGGAAACCGCGATCCCCAGCCACTCGAGATCGAGACCTGCCGTCCCTACCTGTTCGAGCAGGTGAGGCTGATCGAGCCGCGGGTGGTCGCCACCCTGGGGAACTTCGCCACCAAGCTGCTCAGCGGCAACCCGAGCGGGATCACCAAGGTGCGCGGCACGCCGCAGGTCCACGAGCTCGGGGGTCGCACCGTCTTCCTGCTGCCGCTCTTCCATCCTGCGGCCGCGCTTCGGACGCCCGCCGTGGCCGAGACCCTTCGCGGCGACTTCGCGACGATCCCGGATCTGCTCGCCGAGCCGCTGCCGGGCCTGGGCGAGGAGGAGCCCGCGGCGGAGCCGACCGAGAGACTCGAGATGGAGGAACGGAGCGCGCCCGAGCCCGACCAGCTCGGCTTCTTCGGTTGAGCGCCGCCGGGGAGACGCTCGTCACCTCTTCGGCGGAGGAGACCGAGACGGTCGGCGCTGAAATCGCCCGCGACCTCGCCCCCGGCGACGTCGTCCTGGTCAGCGGAGAGGTCGGTGCCGGCAAGACGACCCTGATCCGCGGCGCCTGTCGCGCGCTCGGGGTCAAGGGCCCGATCACCTCCCCGACCTTCACCATCGGCCGGCGCTACCGCGGAGCCCGGACCCCGGTCTCCCACCTCGACCTCTACCGGCTCGGCAGCCTCGACGAGGAGGACCCTGCCCTGCTGGAGGACTATCTCGGAGCGGACTCGGTGGCGTTCATCGAGTGGTCGGCGCCGGCGGAGCCGCACCTGCAGGGACGGATCCAGCGGGTCGGCCTACGGCACGCCGGCGGCGATCGGCGCCAAATCGAGATCGGGGCGTTGGCTGGGCCCGATCAGTAGCCGTTTACAGCGTCCTGAGCGTCCTTGCTCGCCTTGTCGGCCTGGTCCTGGGCGTCATTGAGGGCCTTCTTCGCCTTCTTCTGCGCCTTGTTCAACTGTTTTTGAGCCTCCGGCACCTTGTCGTTGAGGTTCTTCTGCGCCTTGTTCAGCTGCTTCTGGGCCTCGTTCAGCGCCTTGTTGCCCTGCTTCTGGGCCTTGTTCAGCGCCTTGTTGCCCTGCTTCTTGAGCTCCTTGGTCGCCTTGTTGATCTGGTGGCTCGCGTCGGTTATCGCGTTGCTCACGTCCTTGCTGCTCCCGCAGCCGGCCAGCAACAGCGCGACGCCCACGGCGAGGGACAGCAGAATCACCGGCTTGCTCTGCCTGATGGGAGTCATCGAACTGACCTTTCGGACGGGGTTTCGGATCGGGACGCCTGGCCCCGGCCCAACGTCGGCTCAGCCTACACCGGGTGCCGGGCGCACCTTTGCGGTGCCCGCAGTGTTCGAGCAGGTGCCCGGTGGATCGGCCACCGGCGCCGAAGCCAGCTACATCGCGGAGGAGCCAGGCAGTGAAGCTAGCCACGACGACAGTAGCCGCCCTGCTGATCGGTGCCGTCGTGCTGGTGGCAGCCGCCTCGGCGCCCGCCAGCGCTCCGGCCTTCCGGGTCTACGTGGTCTGCCCGAAGCTGCCGTCCCAGCCCACTCCCCAACAGATCAAGAGAAAGATGGGAAAGGCGCGTCCGCGGCATCGCTGCACCGCCGCCAGCACCAAGGCAGCGATGTTCCGCAGCAACCTCCGCGACGTCTCCTTCAAGGTCTGCATCAGGTTCCCGTCGGGGACGCGGCCGAACCGGTCCTGCGCATCGGAGCAGGCCCGCGATGGCGTCCTCTACTACAACATCATCAACACGAACGTGCCGGGATTGCACAGGGTCACCTGGTTCGTCAAGGGAAGGCGAATCGGGCGGAGGACGTTCCGCGTGCTGGCTCCCCATTGAGCGGGTTCGGGCAGCAAGCTCGCACGCCGGGCTGACACCATCCGGCCGATGCTCGTAGTCGGATTCGACACGGCAACCGACGACACCGCGGTCTGCGCCTGGGATGACGGCGAGGTGATCGATCAGACGCTGGTGGGCGCCGGTCCGCCCGGCGCCAGGCCCGCCCACGCAACCGCGCTCCTGCCGGCGATCGAACAGGCGGCGGCGGCGGCCGGGGGCTGGCCCGCGGTGAAGAGGATTGCGGCGGGCACGGGCCCGGGCTCCTTTACCGGGCTGCGCATCGGGATCGCGACCGCGCGGGCTCTGGCGGCCGCGCTTGGCAAGCCCGCGGTCGGAGTCGGGACCCTCGACGCGCTCGCCCTCGGGATGCGCGAGGCCTCCGACGGAGAGGGGCAGCTGCTGGCCACGCTCGACGCGAAGCGTGGCCAGCTGTTCGCCGGGCTCTACGACGCCGGCGCCTCGGCCCTCAGGGAGCCCTTTCTCGCCGACCCCGGCGAGCTCGCGGATTTCATCTCAGCGCTGCCGCGACCGCCGCT